>JAGOBN010000279.1 GCA_017999235.1 Anaerolineales bacterium
CCGTGCGCCGGGCATAACGGATGCAAGCCTTCATTCAACGCAACCGGCAGGCGCTGGAGCGGGATCTGGCGGACTCCCCTCAGAAGCGCTATTTCTCGCCGGCCGCCGACAGCCAGTACACGGTGACTCTGCCGCTGCTGCAGCAGTACGCGCGCGGCCGGCTGATCGACCTGGGCTGCGGCGATATGCCGTTCCGGGCCTTTGTGGCCGGCCAGGTGGACGCCTACGACAGCCTGGATTTCTTCCCGCGCCGCGCCGACGTCACCTACACCGCCGATATCCAGAACATGCCGCAGGTGCCGGCCGCCGGCTATGACACCGCGCTGTGCGTGGAAGTGCTGGAGCACGTGCCGGACCCTTTCCAAGCCGCGCGCGAGATTTACCGCGTGCTGCGGCCGGGCGGGGTGTTGATCTTCTCCGTGCCGCACCTCAGCCGCCTGCACGACGAGCCGCATGACTACTACCGTTACACCCGGCATGGCGTGCGCCGGCTGTTGGAGCAGGCTGGCTTTGAGATCGAGCGGCTGGAAAAGCGCGGCGGGCTATTCACCTTTTTGGGACATCAAGTGTCCACCACCCTGCTGGGCCTGGTCTGGGGAGTGCCGGGCGTGCGCCAAGTTGCCTGGTGGCTCAACCGCTGGCTGGTGGTGGCCGTATGCGCGGGTCTGGACCGGCGGCTGGATCGGTCGGGCCTGTTTGCCCTGGGCTACAGCGTGGTGGCGCGCAAGCCGGCCGCCGGAACCTCTCCCGCATGACCACGGAGCCGGCCGCGCCCAGCCCGCGCCCCGGGCCGCGCTGGCGCCTCTATTTGTACCGCCTGGGCCTGGTGATCGGTGTGGGGCTGTTTGGCTACCACCTGTGGCGCGGCTACACCGGCTTGCAGGCGCAGCCGATCTCCGGCGCGGTGGTGGGCCGGCTGGGGCTGGCGGTGCTGGTGGTGATCGGGGTGGATTGGGTGCAGATCGCGGCCTGGGTGCTGATCATGCGCGCGCTGGGGGTGCGGCTGCCGGGGATGGTGGCCGCGATCCGCGGTTACATGGTGGCCGGCCTGGCCCGCTATATCCCCGGCGGGATCTGGGGCCTGGCCAGCCGCAGCCAGTGGCTGCGGGAAGCGTATGGCGTGCCGTTTATGCTGGGCAACCTCGGCGCGCTGCTGGAGATGGGCGGCATGCTGACCGGCGCGCTGCTGCTCGTGCTGAGTTACGGGGTGATTACCCTGCCGGGGTGGGAGCGCTGGCTGGTGCTGGCGCTGGCCGGCCTGGTGGGGCTGGGCGCGTGGCTGGGTCCGTGGGCGGCGGCCCGGACACCGGCGGCCGGATGGCTGACGCGCCGGGGCGTGCCGATGGCGGCCATGACCGATTTGTCGCTGGGGATCTGGGCCGGCGCGCTGCTGATCTATGGCCTGGTGTGGAGCGGCCTGGGGCTGGCGCTTCTGCTGATCGCGCAGAGTTTGGGCGCGGCGCCCACGGCCAGCTGGCTGGCGAGCGCGTTTGCTTACGCGCTCGCCTGGTCGGCCGGGCTAGTGTTTGTGCTAGCGCCGGCCGGCCTGGGCGTGCGGGAGTTGGCGTTGACGTCGCTGCTGGCCAGCCTGCTGGGGCTGGGGCCGGCCGCCGCCAGCGCCACGGCCGTTCTGGCGCGTTTTGCGATCTCGCTGGCGGAGACGTTCTGGCTGGGAACCGGGGTGTTGCTGAGCTGGCTCCGGCCGGAGTGGCTTAAGCCGCCTTCTCCACGATGAGATACTGCAGGAAGCCGCGCTGATCAGGGCGGTGCTCGGCCATCCAGCGTTCGCCTTTCAGCATGAGTTCCATAACCGGCGGCAGGTTCATGATGGCCGGCCCAATCACCGGCACCAGCGTCTGTCCATAGAAGTGGTACATCGTCTGGGTGACCTTCACCCGGCAGCCGTTGCGCTCCAGGATCGGCGTGTACTTCTCCAAGGGGCGCGGATTGGCGTGTCCGGCGCTGACCACAATCGGTTTATAGAAGGTGTCCACCAACAGCAGATGGCCGCCCGGTTTGGTCTGCTGGCACAGGTTGGTGACCGCGCGCTCGAACTTGTCATCTTCCACGATGTGGAACAACATACTGATGGCGGTGACCAGATCGTAGTTGCCGGGCAGGGGGAGATTGGGCTCGGAGAGGTCGGCGCGGACGAACTTCTGCTCCGGGAACATCTGGCTCAGGTTCTGGACGCTGAAATCGGTCAGGTCCAGGCCGGTGACCTCGGCGGCCCCCCATTCGATGAACCGGCGGACGAAGTACCCCAGGCCGGCGCCGGCGTCCAGCACCCGTTTGCCCTTCACTTCCACGCCTGCCCGCTTTAGGCCGCGCTGCATGTTCTCGGTGGCCACCAAGTACATGTACTCGTTGTACTTCATCGAGAAGGCGCGATGACCGGTGCCGCCCACGTCCGGCCGCATCTGCAGCCGCATCTCCCAGTAGGGGCGCCAGTCTTTTTCTGACTTATTCTGTTTTTCAGTCGACATAGTGTGATTCTCTCAAAAAAAGAGAGACATAATTACGTCTCTCTTTGCTAATCAGGAAGGGTTAACACCGAATCGGTATTGCCTTGGGAGGCAACCGAATGGTAGAGATTATACGGCAAATCCGATATTCCAGAAAGGTAACTCACTATGCAGTCCCCAGCTCGTTCTCGTTTTCTCAAACCGCTCCCGTTTGTCGCTTTAGCGCTCGTTACGGTAATCTCGCTCGTCGGCGCCTCGTTCGCCCGGGCCGCCGCCACCGATAAGTCGCTCAGCACCAACTTTACGTTGGTCAATCTGGCGACTGCCGGTTCAGCCGTGGTCACCATCAACTATTACACGGATACAGGCGCCGCCTGGGCCGTCAGCGCGGCCAATCAGTCGGTCACGTTGACCAATCCCGGTGATCAGGTCATCATCCGCCAGTACACGGACAGCACGATGCCGGCCGGCCGCGGCTCCGCCGTCGCCAGCTCCTCGGCCCCGCTCGGGGCGGTGGTCCAGATCCAGGCCCGCAACCAGGTCCCAACCCTGGGCGCCTACACCGGCTCCAGCGCGCCGGCCACCAAGTACTATGTCCCCACGGTGCTGCGCAAGATCGCCAATATCTCCAGCAGCCAGATCATGATCCAGAATGCCACCAGCAGCGCCATCACGGCGGATGTGGCCTTCACCAAGGCCTCGGCCAGCGGCGGCTCCAACTTTACCAAGACCGGCATCGCCATCGCCGCGAACTCGACGTACTACTATGACATCGAGACCGAGACGAACCTGGCGGACGGCTGGTTTGGCTCGGCCGTGGTCACCTCGGCCTCCCAGATCGTGGTCATGTCCAACCTGTTCACCAAGCCGGATACGGTGCAGGCCTTCAACGCCTTCACGGATGCCCAGCTGTCCAGCCTGTGGTTTGTCCCGCTCTTCGTCTCGCGCCTGTCCAACGGCCTGCTGACCCCGGTCTCGGTTCAGAACCTGAGCGGCGGCACCTTGGCCGCCGGCGAGATCGCCATCACCTGCACGCCGGACGCGGCCAGCCCGACCCAGGGGACGATCACGTACTCGAACTCGGCGTCGGTGGCCGTGAACGAGACGTTCTCGATGAACCCGAACACCGACCGCACGAACCTGCCCACCGACTGGTACGGCTCCTGCAAGGTCTCGACCGGCGCCAAGAATGTGGCGGTCTTCGTCCAGATGCGCCGGCCGGGCGTCTCGCAAGATGCCGCGGCGTATGAGGCCCTGAACGGCAATGGCACCGCCACCAAATTCCTGGTGCCGCTGGTGGGCAAGCGCCTGGGCAGCGGTTTCGCCACGGTGACCACCATCCAGAACCTGAGCGCCAGCCAATCGGCCAGCGTGACCCTGACCTACACGCCCAGCTCCGAGTACGTCGCGGGTGGCGGCTCCAGCGCCGTCCTCACCAAGGGTCCGTTCACTATCCCGGCCGGCGGCAGCTTGCTGCGCAACCTGCGCTTGCCGTACAACGCCTCGAGCGCCGTCACCGAAGATCTGCCCGACGGCTGGTACGGCTCGCTCAAGGTCACGTCCTCCGGGCCGGCCATTGACGGCTTCGTCCAGTTGACGCTGCTCTCCAACCCCCAGAACGGCGATACGCTGCAGGCGCACGGCGTCTTCCCGCTGCCCTAACGCTTAAGCGCTTTCCGAAGTTGCTGGGTCAGCCGCCGCGCTGTGGGCGGCTGACCCTTTTATTTGCACGTTCAGTGGAGTAACGCTGTGTTCCGCAAGCCAACCTTTTTACTGCTCATCGCGCTGGCGGCGGCGTGCGGTTCAACGCCGACAGCCGCCCCAACCGCTCTGCCCGCCGACACCAATGCCGGCTACCCCGGCCCCGCCGCGGGGCTTGTCACGCCTTCGGCCAGCGACCCGCTGACAGGGTATCCGGCCCTGGTCAGCAGCACGCCCGTAGTGAATCCGGAAGCGCCGGCCGAGGCGCCGGCGCCGGCCGCCGGCCGGGCCTCGATCTCCGGCGTGGTGTTCGCCTACAACATGGCCATGGTGCTGCCGAAGACCAGCTTTTATCTGGCGCCGGCCGACGGTCCGAACTCGAGAGGGGTGCCCGAAGTGCTGGGCCAGCCCAACGCCGCGCGCGGCGACATTATCGGCCAAACCGACGAGGCCGGTCGATTGAGTCTGACCGATATCCCGCCCGGCAAGTATTACCTGCTGGTGTGGGCGCCGTTGGACTATATCTTTGGACAGGTCTCGCAGACGGATGAGACCCCGCGCCTGATCGAACTGGCCGCCGACCAAGCGCTGCCGTTGGGCGTGATCTACTTGTCGTGGCGCTAATCGCCGGCGGCGGAAATGACCGGGAGAAACAAAGCGTACGCGGCCTGATAAGCCAGATGCCGGGCGGAAGGCTGGCCGGCGGCGGTCTGGCCGCCCAGCGCGTGCAGGGTGGCCCCCAGCACGGCTAAGCGCGCGCCGAAATCCGGCCGAGGGTCGGAGGGCAGCGGCTGCCAGGCCTCGCCGCCGGGCGTAAACCGCCAGGACGTCAATGTGGCGGCATCCTGCGCGCCGATGATGTAGATGACGTCCGCTAAACTGAGAGCCTCCGTTGGCGTTAGGCCCACCGGCAAAGCCGGGCTGGTCTGCCACGGAGGCTCTCCCGCTTCCGCCCGGCTGGCGGAGAAGACCTCCACAACGGTGAGCGCCCGCTGGCCGTCGGTGCCGCCCACGATATAGATGCGATCACCCACCACCACCGCGCCGGCTTGCCCGCGCGCGGTGGGCATGGGCGCCAGCTCCTGCCAGTCATCGCGCCCCGGATCGTAAACCAGGACGGAGGCCGTGAACGCGCGTCCGTCCCAGCCTCCAAAGAGATAGAGCTTGCCTTCAAACGCCACCGCCGCGTAAGCGCTGCGGCCGGCGGGGAGTGGCGCGAGTTCGCGCCAGGCATCCTGGCGCGGGTCATACACGGCGAGCTCGGCCGAAACTTCCCCGGAGGCCAAGCGGCCGCCCGGCACATAGATCTGGCCGCCGATGGTGACGGCGCCGGCGTCCGTGACCGGGCGCGGCTTGTCGGCCAGCCGCTGCCAGGTATCGCCGGCCGGATCGTATTTGTCCAGGCGGCCGGTGACCGTGGCGGCGGTTTCCCCCGCGATGGCATACAGCTGGTTCTCGTACACGGTGACCGCCAAGCCTTGGCGCGCCTCCGGCAAGGGCGCGCGCGGCTCCCATTGGCTGACCAACACGGTTGGGAGGGGTGTGGGTGTCACCGCCGCCGGCCGGCTGGCCGTCCACCAAACGGCCAGGGCCGCCAGGGCCAGCAGCCCAAGGCCCAGCCCGCCCATCCAGCGCGGGCGCGCGGGCACCGGCTCCAGCGGTGGTTCAGGGGCGTTGAGGCCGGGTGCGGGCGCTTCGTCCTCCAGCGCGGGCGCCTCCATGACCGCCTCGGTCTCGCTGGGCGGGCGCGTGGGGACCGGTGCATAGCCGTGCCGGATGGG
>JAGOBN010000282.1 GCA_017999235.1 Anaerolineales bacterium
GCGCTGGGGTCCTGGCCCAGCTGGTCGTGCAGATAGCGCAGCACGGCCGAGTCGTTCCAATCCATCCACATGCCCAGACGGATTGACTGTTCGGTCTGGACGGCCGCGAACTTGAGCACGCGCTGTTTGCACAGGGTGACGAAGGGCGCCAGACCGTAGGCCTCGATGTCCTTCTTGGTCTTGAAGCCCAGGTCTTTTTCGACGTTGACCTCCACCCACAAGCCCTGGCAGTCGAAGCCGTTCTGCCAGCGCTCGTCGAAGCCGCGCATGGCTTTGTAGCGCTGAAACAGGTCTTTGTAGGTCCGGCCCCAGGCGTGATGCACGCCCATCGGGTTGTTGGCCGTGATCGGGCCGTCCATGAAGGACCAGGTGGGGCCGCCGGCACGCAGCTGGCGGAGCTTCTCAAAGGCCTGCGTTTCCTGCCACCACTGCAGCGTCTCACGCTCCTGGGCGGGGAAATCCGGATTGGCGGGAACAGGTTGGAACATAGAAAGACCTCTTTCTGACGGCGCTTGGTTTCGCGGCGGGTGCTTCGGACCTAACTTCTCAGCTCTCATCCCCAACGACCACCTCAATCCGCTTATTGATCCGGCCCTTGCTCTTGTAATCCACCACCCGGAGCACGCCGACCTCGCGGGTGTTGGCCACATGGGTGCCGCCGTCGGCTTGCAGGTCCAGGCCCACGATCTCCACCGTGCGGACCTGGGCGATGCCTTCCGGCAGCCGGTTGATCTTGGTGCGGATCAGGTCCGGGATCTGGAAGGCCTCCGCGCGCGGCAGGCTCCGCACGCGGATCTCGCGCGCGGCCGCGATCTCGGCGTTCACCTTGGCCTCGATCGCCTGCACAAACTCCTGGCGCATGGTCTCAAACTCAAAATCCATCCGGCCGCGCAGCGGCTCCATGTTGCCGCCGGTGACGCTGGCGCCGTAATCCCGGAAGATCACGCCGCACAGGATATGCATGGCCGTGTGGGTCCGCATGAGTTGATACCGGCGTTCCCAGTCCAAGATGCCGCGCACCCGGCTCCCCACCGCCGGCGGCGCGCCCGCGGGCGAAACCGCGAGTTCATGCCAGATGGCGGCGCCGGCCGCGCGGGTGTGGGTGACCGCCCAGGTCTGGCCGGGAGCCGCCAGGGTCCCCAGATCACACGGCTGGCCGCCGCCGCCGGGGTAAAACGCGGTGCGGTCGAGGGCCACGGCCGGCCCGGCCACGGCCGTTACCACGGCTTCAAACTCGCGCACGTAGGCGTCGGTGTGATAGAGCCAGTCGGTCATGCGGCACCTATAAACAAAAATCCCGCCCCAGATCAGGGACGGGAGCGCACACCCGTGGTACCACCCTGCTAGTCCGCGCCGCGCGCGAACTGCTTTGGTCAGGCGCCATCACGCCTGGGCGCTGGTATCGGGGCGCAACCCCGGCAGCGGTTACTCAGCCGCGCCGGGCGCTGGCCGTTCACCGCGCGGCTCGGGAAGGATTTTCCATCAGGGCCGCCGATCCGGCTTGCACCCTGCGCCGCCCTGGGGCGGCGCGCCCGGACTCGCTGGCAGCGGACGCTGACGTACTCGTTTCCGTCGTCGCCGGGCCGGCCGCGGCCGGCCCATGAGATTAGGCGGGATTATGCCATACCGCCGGGGCCGGGGCAAGCGCCGCTACTCCAGCGAGATCAACCCGTGCTGCAGCGCGAACTTAACCAGGCTGGGCAGGTTATCAATGCCCAGCTTCTCCATCAGCCGGCTGCGGTACGTTTCCACCGTCTTGGGCGAGAGGGAGAGCACCTCGCCCACCTCCACGCTGGATTTGCCTTCCACCACCAATTGCAGCACTTCGCGCTCGCGCGGCGTCAACGCGCCGAGCGGGTCATGGGCCACGTGCCGGCGCACGTAATCGTCGATGACGGTCTCCGAAATGACGGGGCTGAGATAGCGCCGGCCGGCATGCACGGTCCGGACCGCTTCCGCCACCAACGCGCCGGCCGAGTCCTTCAGCAAGTAGCCGCGCGCGCCGGCCTGCAGCGCCCGAAAGACATATTCGGCGGCGCTGTGCATGGAGAGCATGATCACGCGCGTCTCGCCGCCGGCCTCGGTGATCTGGCGCGCGGCCTCCACGCCGTTCAGCCCCGGCATCGACACATCCAGGATCGCCACGTCCGGCTTCAGCTCCAGCACGCGCCGCACCGCCGCGCGCCCGTCGGCGGCATCCCCCACCACGCGCAGATCCGGCGCCGTCTCCAGCAGCGCCCGCAGCCCGTCCCGCATCACCGCATGGTCGTCGGCCAGGAAGACTCGAATGATCATCGCTCCAGCTCCACCGTGAGGCGCGTCCCCTGCCCCGGCGCCGTCTCCACGCGCAGCCGGCCGCCCAGCGCCGCCACCCGCTCGCGAATGTTGATCATGCCCCAGCCGCCGGCCCCGGAATGGGTTGTCATCCCGTTCGGGTCAAAGCCCGCGCCGGCGTCGGTGATCCGCAGCCGGATCAGGCGCCCTTCAGCTTCCAGCCGCACCTCGGCCTGGCGCACCTGGGCGTGCTTGACTACGTTCGTCAAGGCTTCCTGGGCCACCCGAAAGAGCGCGGTCTCGGCCGCCGGCGCGAGGCGCGGCTCCGGCTCAGCGCCCAGGATCTGGACCGTCAGGCCCGTGCGCTGGCTCAGCTGGTCGCCGTACCAGCGCAGGGTGGCGAGCAGGCCGTAATCATCCAGGACCGACGGGCGCAGCTCCATCATCACGGTGCGGACCTGGACGATCGTCTCCTGCAGGAGCTGCGTGGCGTCTTCCAGCCGCGCCCCGATGCGCGCCTGCTCCGCCGGCGGCAGTTGGTTGCGCACCAAGGTCAGGCTGAGGTTCAGGGCGGTCAGATTGGCGCCCACCCGGTCATGCAGCTCGCGGGCCAGGCTCCGCCGCTCCGCCTCATCCGCCTCGGAGAGCCGGGCGGCCAGGCCGCGCACCTGTTCCCGCTGCTCGGCCACCGACTGGAAGAGGCGCGCGTTGGTCAGTGCCGCCGCGGCTTGATGGGCCAGGGCCTGGAACAGCGCGATCCGTTCCGGCGCAAAGAAGTCGGCTTGGTCGCTGTATAAATTAAGCGACCCCACCGCCCGCTCTCGGTTGATCAACGGAAAAGCGGCGCTGGCCTGAAACCCGCTCTGCTGCGTCAGCGTGCGCCACGGCTCCCGCGCCGGCCGCCCCGCCTCCGTGGACAGCACCGGCGCCCGGCTCCGGATCGCCCGGCCGGTGGGACCATAGCCCTCCGGCGACTCATCCCAGCGCACCCGCAGCTGGCGCGGATAATCCAGCTCCACCGGATAATGCGCCACCACTTCCACATGCCCGTCGGGCTCGGCCTCGCCCAGCCACGCCAGCCGCAGGCCAAAAGTCTCCACGCATTGGCGGGTCACGGAGAGCGCCACCGCGTGCGGGTCCAGCGACTCGGCCAGCTGGTGGGCTTGGGTGTACAAGGCATTCAGCATGGTGAGCTGCGTTTGGAGCACGACTTCCGCCTGCTTGCGCGCGGTGATATCCCGGCCCACCCCCACCGCGCCGGCCACCTTCCCCTGGTCATCGTAGATGGGCGAGAGCACCGTCTGGGTGTACGTTTTGCCCGCCGGCCCATCAGCCGACCAATCATAGGTGACGCGCTCGCCGGCCAGCGCGCGCTGGTTGGCGGCGGCATGCACCGCGCCCGCTTCCGGGCCAAGCACTTCGACCGCGGTGCGGCCCAGGAAGACCTCCGGCGTCAGGCCGGCGCGCTCCACCCAGCGGCCAAACACGCCGCTGTGCCGGCCGGCCGCATCCAGGGTGAAGACCACATCGTCCATCGATTCAACCAGCGCCCGGTAGCGGGCCTCGCTCGCGCGCAGGGCCGCGCTCTGCCGCAGGGTGGTCTCCAGCAAGCGGGTGTTGCTGAGGACCATGGCCACCTGGCCGCCCACCTCGGTGGCGATCTCCACATGCTCCGCCGCAAAGGCGTGCGGCTGGTGGGCGGCCAGGTTAAGCGCCCCAATCAGCTCGCCGCGCACGACCAGGGGAACCTGCAGATACGCGCGCAGCCCTTCATCCAGCAGCTGCCGCTGGGGGGTGGAGAGGTCCGCCATCGCGGTTAAGTCCGGCACCAGCACCGGCTGGTCGGCGTGGAAGCGCGTCAGCCGGGCCGGGTCCAGGGGCTGGCGCCGGCCGGCCGGAAGGGCGGTTGGCCCGTCGGTCTGGACGGCCAGCAGTTCGATCTCGCCGGCCGCATAATCAAACAGGGCCACGCTGGCGCGCTGGCTGCCCGTCAATTCCCGCAGCCGCGCCAGCGTCGTCGCCAGCATCACCGCCTGCGAGGTCGCCTGGATGAGATCGCGGTCAATCTGATGCAGATTGCGGAGGCGCTCCAGCGCCAGCCGCCGCGCTTCCTCCGCCTGCTTGCGTTCGGTGATGTCCAGGGCCAGTCCCTCGATCACCAGGTCGTTATCGCCGTCCAAACGCCCGATCGAGCGGTCCTGCAGCCAGACCCAGCGGCCATGCCGGCCGCGGAGGCGGTATTCCAGGTCAAAGCCCTGGCCGTGCGCGAACCCGGCGACGGCGGCATCCACCTGGGCCACGTCCTCCGGGTGGATCACATCATGCCAGAGCATCGGCTGCGCGGTCAGTTCGGCGGGGGTGAAGCCGATGATGGCCGTCGTCTGCGGCGAGTAATACACGCCGCCGCGGGCGGGCGCGAACTGATACACGATGGCGGGCGCGTGCTCCACCAGGCGGCGGTAGCGCGCCTCGCTGGCGCGGTGGGCCGCTTCCGCCGCGTTGCGGGCCGTGACATCCTGCACGAGCACCTGCACGGCGGGCGCGCCGTCAAAGGTCACCGCGGCGGCCGTCACCTCCACGTCCACCACGCCGCCATCCAGGCGGAGATAGCGGTTTTTCACGGCGCCGGTCAGCCCGTCCGCCAGCTGGCCGATCCGGGCCTGGGTCTCTTCCCACTCGTCCGGATGCACAAACGCCCGCACCGGCCGGCCGAGCAGTTCGGCCGCGCTGGCGGCGCCCGTGATCGCGGCGCAGGCCGAATTAGCGAACACCACCTGGCCGGCCTGGTGGATGGCGATGCCCAGCGGGGCCTGCTCCACCAACTGCCGGTAGCGGGCTTCGCTCTGGCGCAAGGCCGCCTCGGCCTGCACCCGCTCGGTGATATCGCGCTGCAGCGAAATGGAATGCAGCAGCCGGCCGGCCTCATCGCGCACGGCCTGCGCGCTGAGCAGGACGACGCGCTCGGCGCCGGCCTTAGTCCGCACGCGCAGCTCCTCATTGCGCACTTCGCCGGTCTCCAGCCAGCGCTGAAAGGCGGTGTGCGCGCGCGCTTGAGAGCCGGGCGCATACAGCGTGGCCAGCGGGGCGCCCACCAGTTCTTCCCGGGTGTAGCCGAGCGCCTGCAGGATTTCGGCGTTGACATCCAGCAGCACGCCATCCGGGGATACCATATAGCAGTAGGCCGGCGCGTTTTCAAAGAACGCCCGGAACCGGGCTTCGCTCTGGCGCAAGGCGGCCTCGGCCTGCCGGTGCTGGGTCTCCCGCTCGATAAACTCCAGCGCGTAGGCTAGATCCAGGGTGAGTTCGTTCAGCAGATGCAGTTCGTCCGCGTCAAAAAAACCCGGCTCGTTGGCATAGAGCGTAAAGGTGCCGCGCACGTGGCCGGCGACGACGAGCGGGAAGGCGGCGGCTGCGCGATAGCCCAAGGCCTCGGTGTCGGCCCGCCACACCGCCTCGCGCTCGACCGGGGCCAAGTCGTTGCAGACCACCGACCGGCCGGCGCGCAGCGCCTCGGCGGCCGGTTCCAGGCCGTGCGGCTCGGCCGCCAACGCCCGCTCCAAGTAAGGACGATGAGCGGCGGCGCCGGCGCTGGCGGTCACGGCCAGGCGGCCGGTCAGATCCGCCAGGCCAATCCAGGCCAGGGTGAAACCACCCCGCTCCACGGCAA
>JAGOBN010000283.1 GCA_017999235.1 Anaerolineales bacterium
GCGATTTCTTCTGATTGCCCACATACCAGCGCGGCACAAACAGGCTGGCCAAGGCGCCGATGACGCCGGCCACCATATCCTGGCGGACAAACGCCAGCACGATAAAAGCGCCCACCGCCAAAATCAGGTGCAGCGCCAGAAACTCGCCCACGGTGATTTTGAGATCGGCGCGCGCCAGATCGCGGGTGATGTTTTCGGCAAACCCCCGGCCGGCGATGGCGCGGTTGATGCCTTCGATCAGAAAGCCGGTGCGCGGGCCGCTCTCAGCCGCCTTGGGCGCCGCCACCGTCTGCACGCCGCGGGTCAGCTCCACCAGACGCTCTTCCGCCGTGGTTTGCCGGCGCAGAAAGAAGACCGTGACGCCGATGCCCACCGCCCACAGCAGGACCAGGAAGGCGATGATGCCGATGACCCAACCACTCATCCAGTTCGTCTCCTCGACGCTGGGACGTTTAGAAGCGGCCGCGCTCGCCGACCCCAAAGATCGAGGCCGGCAGGTGGATCCCGGATTCTTCGATCCGCTCCATCACGCGCGGACGCAGGCCGGTCGGCCGCAGCCGGCCAATGACCTTGTTCTTCTCGTACCCGGTCTGCTCAAACATAAAAATATCGGCCATGGTGATGACATCGCCTTCCATGCCCTGCACTTCGGCGATCTGCAGCACGCGGCGCGAGCCGTCCGGCAGGCGCCCCAGGTGGACGATGATGTTAATGGCCGAGGCGATCTGCTCGCGAATGGCGCGCACGGGCAGTTCCATGCCCGCCATCAGGCACATGGTCTCCAAGCGCGCCAGCGCATCCCGCGCGCTGTTGGAGTGCAGGGTGGTCATCGAGCCTTCGTGGCCGGTGTTCATGGCCTGGAGCATGTCCAGGGCGGCGCCGTCGCGGATCTCCCCGACCACAATCCGGTCGGGGCGCATGCGCAGGGCATTGACCACCAGGTCGCGGATGGTCACCTCGCCGCGGCCTTCAATGTTGGACGGGCGCGACTCCAGCCCGACCACATGCTCCTGGCGCAGCTGCAGCTCCGCCGCGTTCTCAATGGTCAGGATGCGCTCATCCGACGGAATAAACGACGACATGACGTTCAGGAACGTGGTCTTGCCGGAGCCGGTGCCGCCGGCGATGATCACGTTGCAGGCCGAGGTGACGCAGGCGCGCATGAACTCCACCGATTCCATCGTCACCGAGCCGTACTCAACCATTTTCTCAATGGTCAGCGGCTTCTTGAAGAACTTCCGGATGGTCAGGGTGGGGCCGCACAGCGCGATAGGCGGCACGATGGCGTTGACGCGCGAGCCGTCCATCAAGCGGGCGTCTTCGTAGGGGTGGGATTCGTCGATGCGCCGGCCGAGCGGCGACATGATCCGGTCAATGATGCGCATGACGTGTTCATTACTCTCAAAGATCACGGGCGCGCGTTCAATCTTGCCGCGCCGCTCAATGAACACGTTCTTGGGGCCGTTCACCATCACTTCGGTGATCGTTTCATCCTGCAGCAGCGGCTCCAGCGGGCCGAGGCCCAAAATCTCCGAGACGATCGAATCAAACAGCCGCTTGCGCTCGGTGCGGGAGAGGACAATGCCCTCCTCCGCCAGGATATTCTCGTACAAGTCTTCGATGGTCTTGCGAACCTCGGCCGAGCGGGTGATATCCATGGAGGGATCCAGCTCGGAGAGCAGTTTGTTCTGCACCCGGACCTTGAGGTCCACCAACCCCCCCGTGCCGCCGGCCGCCGCCCCGCCTGTCGGGGGCGCCACCCGCCGCATCCGCAGCTCGGCTAATTTCGAGGCCGTATCTTCACCGCCGGCGGCCGGCGGCTGGGAGGGGGGTGATCCGGCGGCGCCCGGCTGCCCAGGGCCTTGCCGGTTTTCAATCCGCTTCAAGAGTGACATAAGCTACCTCTTCCTGGGATGCCTTACTACCGATACATTCAATTATAGTGGTTATCGCCGGTCGAATAAAGACCGGGGCTTGGCGACCGGTTTCTTCTCCGGTTGAGCGGCCTCCTTGGGCGCAAACTCTTCTTTGACCTTTTGAGCCAGCTCCGCCACCGCCTGGGCTGGCGGAGTACCCTTGCCCGACACCACAAAGGGCACCCCATTATTAACCGAGGTGACTACCGCCCGATCGTCAAACGGGATCTGGGCCTTGATGGGGTGTTTGAGGTTGTCTTCGATCGCCTGGGATGGGATCGCCAGGCGCTTGTCCACCCGATTAAGGACTAACATGATCTTGTCCTTCGGGTATTCAAGCTTCTCGCTCAGGTCAAAAAACTTCTTAACATTGGCCAGGGTAGGAAGATCGGGCGCGGCCACCAGCAAAATCCGATCAGCAATATCTAAAACCGCCAACTCCTGCTCACGCAGGACGGAAGCGGTGTCCACGACCACATAGTGAAAATAGTGGCGCAGGGCTTCCAGCACCTTGCGGAGCTGCGGCGCCAGCACCAGTTCGGCATCCTCCGGGGTCGGCGGCCCCAGCAGCACCTTCACGCCTGAGGCGTGGGCCGTCAGCACATTTTGAAGAAAACCTTCGTCCACTTCTTCCGCCTGCGCCACCAAACTTACCAGGCTGTATTTGCTCTTCAGGCTGAAAAAGACGTGGACATCGCCAAACTGGATGTTGGCATCTACTACCACGACCTTGGAGTCATCGCTTTGCAGGGCCACCGCCAGGTTGGTGGCCAAAGTGGTGCAGCCCACCCCGCCTTTGGGGCTGAAGACCGCCACGATCTTGCCATCCAGGCTGCCGGCCCGCTTGCCGCCCGGCCCGCCGCCGGGCGTCTCCGGCATGACGACGCGCTTTTCCTTCTCTTCCGCCGCGCGGCTCATCTCACCGAGCCGGCGGATGGTGTTGATCAACTCATCGGCCGAGGGCGGCTTGGAGAGAAAATCGCGCGCGCCGGCCAGCATGGCCTGGCGCAGATAATCCGTGTCTTGCTGCACGGACACCATCACGATCTGCGCGGCCGGCATATCGCGCGCGATGATGCGCGTGGCCGCGATGCCGTCCATGTCCGGCATGTTGATGTCCATCAGGATGACGTTGGGCTTGGTTTCCTTCGCCAGTTGAATGGCTTCCTTGCCCGTGCGCGCCATCGCCACGACATCTATGTCGGGCTCGAACTGCAGGAGTTTGCGGATGTTCTCGCGCGTTTCGACAATATCATCCACGATCAGGACGCGGATTTTCTCGACGTTGCCGGCCATGGGCGGTGTCTATCTCCGTGAGAAGCTTAGGGCGCCGCCGGGGTGGCCGGCGGCAGCGCCGCGCTGTCCAAGCCGTACGGCAGCTTGGCCGGCAGGGAGATGTTGTACTTCTCGAACATGTACTGCATGGTCACGCTTTGGGTCTCCGCCAGACTAGTATCGCCGGCCGAGCGCAGAGCGTAGGTGACCTTGACAGCATTCGGGTAGCGCTCCATTAGGCGATTAACATAATCCAAAACCAGGGCGTCCTGCGGCGAGACCACCAGGGTGATGATATCCGGCGGCAGGGGCGTGGCCGTGGGCGGCGGGACGGGAGTGGGGGTGGAGCCTTCCGGCGCCGGGGGCGGCACAGGCGTGGGCAGCAGCACAGTCGGCGCGTCATCGCCGAACTCACCCACGCGCAGCACCATCGCGTTCTGGATAATGCTCTGGGAGACCTGCCGTGAGCGCTGCGGCTCTTGCGGCACCAGATAAAACGGCACATTCAGCACGGGGTCAGTCTCGGCGCGGCCGATGGCGTTGGCCTGCGGGCCGCTGCCGACCACGACGCCGGACAGAACATTCGGCACGGTGCTGTTGGCGGGATCGCCGCCGATGGTGGAGGCCGGCGGCGCCACTGCGGCCGAGAGGTTCGGCAGCAGGCTCTGGAATTCCAGGTCAATATCCACCAACGACCAGGACACCAGCACGTTCACGTAGTCACCGTCCCGGATGCCGAGAGCCACGCCGCTGCGCTTGTCATACGGCAGGGACAGGGCCGTGAAGCCCGGCGGGATGCGGCCGGCGGCGTCCGAGCCAAACGGCGAAATCTGCTGCAGGCTCTGCACCAGCATCGTGGTGAAGATCGGCTGGCCCGGCTGCAGGCTGTAGCGCGCGCGCGTCCCCACCACCTGGTTGGGGTCGGTGACGACCAGGGACGCGTCGGCATACTGCGTCGGCCACGGCACCAAGCCGATGGCTTCCGTGGGGATGATGGCGCCACGCTCCACCGGCTGGACGGCGCGCAGGATGTTGATCACCTCGGCCGGCGTGGGCGTCACTTCGACGGCCGGATTGGCCTGCGTCCCCGCCCCATCCACGGGCGGCTGGCTCGGGTTGGCGAGCTGCAAGGCCAGATAGATGCCCCCCGCGCTGACCAAGATCAGCACGAGCGCCACAACGACAATAAGCAAGCGACTTCGCTGCATTGAAGCCTCCTCTGGAAAACGCCGCAAATTAGCGGCGGATCATACTGCGATTATCTAAAAAAGCAACTGGGCGCGGTCTAGATGGCGTCGCCCACGGGAACGTCCATCACCACCCGGGTGCCTTGTCCCGGCTGGCTGTCGATCTGCAGATCGCCCCCCAAGAGTTCAATGCGTTCCTTCAGCCCGGCCAGGCCGATGGTGCGCTGCGGCCCGCTCGCGGCCGCCTCCACGTCAAAGCCGCGTCCATTGTCCTCCACGATGACGCGCATGCGCGTGTCATCGCTGTCCAAGGAAACCCGGACCTGGGCGGCCTGGGCATGATTGCGGACGTTGCCCAACAATTCCTGCAGGCCGCGGAAGATCATGATCTCGCGCACCGACTCCATCCGCCGCTCCTGGCCGGTGACGGCCAACGTGGTCGGGATGCCGCTTTTGTCCTTGAAGGCGTCCACATAGCGGCGGACCGTCGGCACCAGCCCCAAGTCATCCAGCATCATCGGCCGCAGATCAAAGATGAAGTCGCGGATCTTCTGCAGTGTGCCGGTGGCGGCCAGCTTCATATTCGCCAGCTCTTGCCGGGCCAGGTCCTGGTCCTTCTCAAACAAGCGCATGGCGATTTCAGACTGGAGCACGAAGTTGGAGAGCGCCTGCGCCGGCCCGTCGTGGATCTGGCGGGACAGCTTCTGGCGCTCGCTCTCCTGGGCCTCGACGATCCGCACGATCATCGACTTGCCATCGCTGCCACCCGCCGCGCCCCGCGCCGGCGCCTGGCTGGCGGCCACGTCTTCCATGGTCTCCAAGGCCCGGCGCAGAAAATCGGCGAAGCGCTCCAGGCCGGCCTGGTCGCTCTGCAGCTTCTCCACCTGGCCGCGCATGGCGAACAAGCGCTGCTGCGCGTCTTGGGCGGCGTCGTAAGCCGCCTTGATATCGGTGCGCGCCATCCCCTCCAGGTTGGCCTGCATCTGGCGCAATTGCGCCGCGATCTGGGCGTTACGCTGGGTGAGCTTGTCCAGTTCGGAGCGGCTCTGGGTGATGGTCAGCCGGATGTCTTTGAGCTCACGCTGGGCGTTTTCCAGCTCGGCGCGGGTCTCTTCAATAAACGTGTCGAGGGCGGAAGGCGCGTCTTGGTCCATGCCGATGGCGCTCACTTAGCGGGTTTGGCGTCCGGGCCGGCAGCCGGCTCTTCCAGCCGCACCCACCCGTGCTTCAGGGCGTACACCGCCGCCTGCGTCCGGTCTTCCACGTCCAGCTTCTGCAGGATGGCGGTCATATGGTTCTTGACGGTCTGATGGCTGATCCCCAGGCTATAGGCGATCTCTTTATTGCTCATCCCGCGCGTGACACACTGCAGGATCTCCATCTCGCGCGGCGAGAGCGGCGAGAACGCCTCCCGCACATCGTTCAGATAAGGCCGGCCGGCCTTCTCCACCCCCGCCTCCAGCCACTCCTGTAAACCCTGCTGGTCATATACGCGGTCATTCACCACATAATGACCCTGCGCCACCCAGCGCACCACCTGGATCAAGTGCCGG
>JAGOBN010000284.1 GCA_017999235.1 Anaerolineales bacterium
CGCCCTCCGCCAGGTGGCGCTCCAGAGCGCACATATCACACATCATCAACAGCATGCCGCGGGCCGCCGCCACTTTCGACAGGCGTTCGCCGATAGGATCCCCCTGCCGCAGGACAAAGACGTTGTCGTCGAAGAAGAACATCCCAATTACTTCGACACCGTGCGTGCCGGCCTCCAGCTGCGGGAGGATCATCTGGCCCAGCTTATAGCTGGCGGCGCGCGGACTGGCAAAGACGTAGGCGATCTTCATGTGGTCAGGCTCCTGTGAGTGTGGCCGGCCGTCTGGCTCAGCCAGAGGGTTAGGGGGCCACCGTGACGCGCACCACATCGCCGAGGCTGGCCGCCTCAACGACTTGCACGGTGACTTTTCCAACGGTGACCTGCGCGCCGGACGCGAGCGGCGCCTGGTATTTGTCGGCGAGATCCGGAAAGACTTTGACCGGTCCGGCCCCGCTGAGGATGGCGGTGTCCACCGTATAGACCAGGGCGCCGGCCTTGGGCAAGGCCGCGTCTTCCCCGAATGGGCGCCGGCTTTCGACAACGACGGCCGAAGTCGGCCCGGTGGGGACCATCACCGCCTTGAGCCCGCCCACGGCTTCGATGGCGGTGAGCGAGACGGTTTGCGCCGGGGTTTGCTGGCAGAAAATCTGGGTATCGTCCAGCCAGCCGAGCAGCCAGCGCTCGTACGCCAGATAGCCCGGCGCCAGGCCGGAGATCAGCCCCATGTTGCTAAATCCGCCGACAAAGCGGTGGGTGTCGCCGGACGCCGCATATAAATCCACCAGGCCCAGCGTGTGGCCGGCCTCATGGTTCAGCCACAAAGCGCCCCAGCTGAGCAGGTCCAGCCCGGAGGCGGTTCCATTCAGAATGATCTGGCCGTCGGCGGTGAGGCCGTCGCCGGGATAGACCGCCGTGAAGGCCGGCCCATAGGAGATGGCGGTGGCGCCGGGGTTGGTCAGCACATAGACGGCCTGGACACCCGTGAAGTCCACGGCCGGATCGGCCAGGGTCACCGCTTCCTGCAAGTAAGCCCGGAACTGTCCGAACGACAAGCTGGCGTAGCCGTTCCAGCCGTAGTCGGTGGACAGGCGGCTCATCCGCAGCCACGCCAGGTGCGGCTCCAATTGGTAATCCAAGCGCCCATACGACACGGCGCGGTAAAACTCGGGCGCGCCGGGCGTGATGCGCGCCAAGGCTTGGGCCGGCGTCTCGGCGGCGGGCGCATCCGAAAAATCAACCAACAGCACCTTGGCCCGGACCGCGCCGGTTGCTACCATGCGTTCGGGGTAGCGCGGGAAGCCGAGCCCGACATCGCCCCGCTGGGCGGCCTCGGGCAGCTGGCAGGCGGTGACGCTGGGCAGATTTAATTGGGAAATCAGGGGGAGATAGACTACCGGGCCGGCCGCCAGGCGCACCTGTCCATAGGCCGGCAGATAGCCGCTGACCACCATCAGCCCGGCCCAGCCAATGAAGGCTCCCAGCCGCAAGCGCCGAACCCAAACGACGAGCTGATCGCGATGTGGCATGAGCGTCTCCCAGGGGGCCTCGGCTTCAGCCCAGGCGCGGCCGGCCGAAGCCGGCGCTAAGACTTCAACGGCCGTTCACTTGTTCGGCGGTCAGTTCCACCCGGTTGCCGTCCGGGTCCAGCACCACGCTCTCGTAATATCCATCCCCGGTCCAGCGCGGGCCGTCCGCCACGGCAAAGCCGTCGCTGGCCACACGCGCGGTGAGCGCGTCCACGTCCGCGGGCGTCCCCACCACAAAGGCCAGATGGGCCAGGCCCACGCGCCGGCCGGCCTCGGCCGCGGCCAGGTCGGGGACGCGCATCAGCTCCAGCCGCGCGCCGCCGGCGTCAAAACTCAGAAAATACGACTCAAACTGCTTGCCGGGGTTGGCATAGCGGGTGCCGGCCCGCGCGCCCAGGTAGCGCTCGTAGAAGGCGCGCAGCCGCTCCAGATCGCGCGTCCAGACCGCGAGATGTTCCAGGCCGCTCACAGCCAGGCCTTGATAAAGCGCACCTTCGCCTGATCGTGAAAGTTTCCGCCGCCCTCATGGTGGTTGTAGGGGTAGGCGCGGATCTCTTTCTCGCCGGCGAAGTGGTTATAGGCGGCGTAGACGGTGGAGGGCGGGCAGATCTCATCCATCAGCCCCACCGAGAACAGCGCGCGGGCGCGCGCCCGGGCCGCGAAGTTCAGGCCGTCGAAATAGCTCAGGGTGGTGAAGACGGTCTCCACTTTGTCCCGGTGCACCAGGCAGAACTTGGCGATCTCTTGATAGGGATAGCCGTCCGTGATCTCGGTGGCGCGCCGGTAGTGGCACAGGAAGGGCACATCGGGCAGACAGAGCTTGACGGCCGGATCGAGGCCGGCCGCCGCCAAGGCCAGGCCGCCGCCCTGGCTGCCGCCGGTCACGGCCACGCGGCTGGAATCCACGGAGGGGTGGCTGCGGGCGGCCTCCACGGCGCGCACGGCGTCGGTGAAGACCCGGCGATAGTAATACGTGTGCGGCGAGAACACGCCCAGGGTCATGAACCCGGGATGGTGCGGGCTGGCGCCGTCCGGGGCCAGATCGGGCGTATCGCCCTGGCGCCAGGCCGAGCCTTGGCCGCGCGTATCCATCACCAGGTGCGCGCAGCCGGCGCTGGCCCACAGCAGCCAATCGGTGGGGAAGCCGCGCCCGCCGCCGTAACCGATGTACTCCACCACGGCCGGCAGCGGCCCGGTGCGGTAGCGCGGCAGGATCAGCCAGCCCTTGATCGGCTGGCCGGCGTAGCCGTGGAACGTGACGTCAAAGGTTTCCAGCGCGTCCAGGCCGGCCTCCACGCGCTCGAAGCGGGCTTCTAACGGGCGCGCGCGCGCCTCGCTCAGCGTTGTCTGCCAGAAGGCGTCGAAGTCGGCCGGCTCGGTGCGCGGCGGCTGATAAGTTTGAAGCTGGTCCAGGGGGAGGTCGAAGTAGGCCATGGGATGAGGGATTGGGTGATGGATGATTGAAGGATTGCTGATTGGGTGATTAGAAGAGGTGAACGTCGGCCCAATCGCCGGCTTGCAGGCCATTGGCATCGGCTGGGGTGACGAGCATGCCATCGGCGAAGACGAGCGTGAAAATCTGGTTGGATTTGCCAAAGGCCGGTTCGGCCCAGGTCTCGCCGGCGCGCTCGATCAGGCGGGCGGGCGTGTAATCCACGCGGCCGGCCTGCGAGGCCACGTTGTGCGTCAGGCGGGCGCGCACGCGGCGGCGCGTGGGCCGCGCGGCGCCCTGCAGACGGTAGACGGCCGGCGCCACAAACAAATCGGCCACCACCATGGCCGAGACCGGGTTGCCCGGCAGGCCGACCACGGGCTTGCCATCACAGACCGCCAGGATGGCGGGCTTGCCGGGTTTGAGGGCCACGCCGTGGACGAGCATCCCCGGCCGGCCCAGGGTGTTGATCACGTCGGCGGTCATATCGCGCACGCTGACCGAGCTGCCGGCCGAGAGCACCAGCATCTCGGCGTCCGCCAGGGCCGCCGCCGCCATGCTTTTCAGCGCCTCGTAATTATCCGGCGCGATGCCGGCCCGCACCGGCACGCCGCCGGCCCGCGCAATCTGGCCGGCCACGGCGTAGGAGTTGACGTCCCGCACCTGGCCCAGCGCCGGCTCCACCTCGGGCGGCACCACTTCATCGCCGGTGGCCAGCAGCGCCACGCGCGGCCGGCGCGCCACGCTGACGCTGGTGAAGCCCAGCGCGGCCAGCCCGCCCAAATCCTGCGCGCGCAAGACATGGCCGGCCGGAAACATCTCGGCGCCGGCGTGGATGTCATCGCCCACCTGCAGGACGTTCTCGCCCGGAGCCGCGGCTTTGAGGATTTCCACCTCGTCCGCGCGCGCCATTTGCGTCAGTTCCACCATCACCACGGCATCGGCGCCGGCCGGCAGCATGCCGCCGGTGTGCACCAGCGCGGCCTGGCCAGGCGCCAGCGCGAAGCCCGGCTCCGCGCCCATCGGCACCTCGCCGGCCACGGTCACATACGCGGGCAGGGTGGCGCTGGCGCCAAAGGTGTCCTGGGCGCGCACCGCGTAGCCGTCCATCAGCGCGCGCGCAAAGGCCGGCACGGAGACCGGGGCGCGCACGGCCGCGCCCACCACGCGCTCCAGGGCGACCCCGGTTGGCACGGTCTCCAGCGCCGGCGCGGCGGGCAGGTGTTCAAAGAAAACGCGGAGGGCTTCGTCCGGCAGCAGGACTTTGAAGAATTCAGGCATAAGTAGTTGGCCGGCTAAACCCGGCGTTCATGGGCTGGCCGCGGCCCACGCGCCGGCGGCCACGATCACGGTCGTGGCGAGGGCGGGGACGGCGGCCGGCGGATGGTCGGCGGCGGCCACCAGCGTCAGCGGGTGGAGGTCCGCGGCGCGCAGCCGGGCCGCCTCCGCCAAGGGCAGGCGCAGGGCGCGCAGATGATGGCGCGTCCCGAGCACGTCCTGGGCGATCTCCAGGGCCAGCGCCGGCGGGAAGGGCAGGGTCTGCAGGCTGAGGCCGTAAGCGGCCAGCTCGCGCTGGGCCGCCGCCACTTCCAGCGCCGCGCAGGCTTCGCGCAGGCGCTGGCGGAATTCGGCCTCGCCCCGGGCCAGATAGAGCGTGTCCGCGCCGCCCAGCCAGAAGAGATCGAGCGCGGCCAGCCCGAGCTGGCTGAGGGCGCGCTTGACCTGATAGCGGACGCCGGCCGGCGCGAAGCAGTGCGCGTCCACAAAATCATCCGGCGCGCACAGGCCGGCCGCCAGCAGGGCCGCGGCCTCCGTCGGATCGGCCGCGCCTTCGGCGAAGACCAGCGCCTGCTCGCGCTGCAGGCGGCCGGCCGCGAACAGCGCGGCCAGGCTGGCGCCGAGGGCCGGCGCCTGCTGCTGGGCATCAAAGACATTGCCGCCGCGCGCCACGAAGCGGGCCACCGCCGCCGGCAAAGCGGCGGGATCGCCGGCGGCGCCCAGCCCCAGCGTGGTCACCATGAGCGCTTCCCAGGCCGGCTGGTAGACCAGGCCGTCGAGCGCTTGAGTCGCCCAGCGGGCGGTGGCGGCCGGCGACGCGCAGCGCATGGCCGGATCAGCCGATCACCCAAAAGCTGAAGGCCGTCAGGTACGTGCTCAAGCCGAGCAGGAGCGCGGCCAGCAGGGTGAGCTGGAAGAAGGAGGCCGGCTCGCCGCGCTGCAGGCGGCGGACGGTGATGATCTGCAGCACCACCAGCGGCGCGATGAAGGCGGCCGAGATCGCCACGCGGATGGGCAGGCCGGCGAAGGAGCTGAGCGCCGTCACCGTCAGGGAGACGGCCAGCAGCAAA
The DNA here is from genome assembly GCA_017999235.1 of Anaerolineales bacterium. The sequence goes on from JAGOBN010000284.1 coordinate 5,307, forward strand.
TTGTGCAGGGCGCCGGCGCGCACCTGTCCCAGCCGCACCACCAGCGTGCGTTTGCCGCCGGCCCGGTCGCCCTCAAAATCCGGCAGGCCGAAGGCCACCAGCATCGCCACATGCAGGATCACCAGCGGGGCGGTGGCCAGCAGCACCACCGGGCTGGCCTGGCCGCTCAGCAGCAGATGGGCGAAGGCCGGCATCAGGCCGGCGAAGATGATGGAGGTGGTGATCTCGCCGTAGCCGCTGCTCATCAAATCCAGCGGCGGGCTGGATTGAAAGAACAGGCCAAGGAAGATCAGGCCCATCAGCACCCAGACGGCCGGCCCGGTGCCATATTGAAAGAGCAGCACGGCGCCGGCGCCGACGCCGACCGCCAGCCAGACCATGGCGGCGGTGAAGACGGTCTCGCGGCTGAGCTGGCGGCCGGGCAGCACGCCGCTGCCGCCGGAGAAGGGCGTGCGGCGTTCGTGGCGCCGATCCCGGTCCTCATCCCAATACTCGTTGAGGCAGATGGCCATGAGCTGCAGGGCCAGCACAAACAGCTGGCCCCAGCCGTACAGGGGCAGGTCCAGGCGGTAACCTTCAAAGCGGGCCACCATCGCGCCCAGGGCATAGAGGCCGATGGAA
>JAGOBN010000285.1 GCA_017999235.1 Anaerolineales bacterium
GCCTGAGCCATGCCCCGGAAGGCTGGGGCGTAATCTTGGACGATACGGCCGCGCCCGCGCCGGAGGTGGGCCGCTTGGCGGACTGGGACGCCAGCAATATTGAGGATGGCCCGGTGACCGTGCGCGTGATCGTCTTCAGCCAGGCCGGCGGCAGCGCCGAGTATCGCGTCCGCTTCACCTTCCAGCGGCCGACGCCGACGCCGGCCCCCACCGAGACGCCGGCGCCCACCGATACCCCGACGGCGACGCCCACGGCCACGCCCCTGCCCAGCCTGACGCCGACCCTGGCGCCGGTCACGGCGACGGCCACGCCGGCGCCCACGGAGACGCCGCCGGCGCCCAGTGAGACGCCGCCTTCGCCCAGCGCAACGCCAACGCCGGTTCCCTGACGGCGCCGGCCAGACCTGTTAGACTCGCGGCAGGGCCGGGCTGTTCCGCCCGGCCAAAATGCCCATGCCGCCTTCCCCGGTTGTCCCCGCCAACGCGCTGCAGGCGCGCGCGCAGTCCGTGCAGCGCGTGCTGTGGATTGTGCTGCTGCTCAACGTCGTGGTCACGCTTGTCAAATTGGCGGTGGGCCTGTGGTCCGGCGCCCTGGCGATCGTGGCCGACGCCTTTCACTCGCTGGTGGATTCATCCTCCAACATCATCGGCCTGGCCGGGGTCTGGATCAGCGCGCGGCCGGCTGACCGCAACCACCCCTACGGGCATCAGAAATACGAAACCATCGCGGCCATGGCCATCGGCGCGATGCTGATGGTGGCCGGCTACGAGATCGGCAAAGGGGTGCTGGAGCGATTGTCCGGCGTGCCGGCCGAGCTCAACATCACGCCCCTCACCTTCGCCCTGATGGCCTTCACCTTCGGGCTGAATCTGGGGGTGGTGTGGTTTGAGACCCGCGCCGGCCGGCGGCTGAACAGCCAGATTCTGCTGGCGGACGCCTCGCACACCCGCGTCGATCTGCTGGTGACCCTGTCGGTCATGGCCTCGTTGATCGGGACGCAGCTGGGGTGGGGGTGGCTGGATCCGCTGGTGGCCGGCGGGGTGGTGGTGCTGCTCTTCCGGGCCGCGTTTGAGATTCTGCGCCACACCTCGGATGTGCTCACGGATGTGGCGGTGGCGGACCCGGCCGAGGTGGAGCGCATCGCGCGCGCCGTGCCCGGCGTGGCCACGGTCCGCACGGTGCGGTCCCGAGGCCGCGAGGGCGCGATCTTCGTGGACCTCAATCTGCAGGTTGACCCGGTGATGGACACCGCCCAGGCGCACAACGTGGCCTCGGAAGTGGAGCAGCGGCTGGCGCAGGCGTTGCCGGGCGTGGTGGAGACCCTGGTGCATGTGGAGCCGCGCGTGGAGGCCAGCACGCCGTGGGAGCAGATCGCGCACACCATGCGCGCCCTGGCCGACGGTTTGGGGCTGGGCCTGCACGATCTGCACGGCCACGCCGAGCGCGACGGCGGCTATTCCCTGGAGATGCACTTGGAGGTGGACGCCGCCCTGACCTTGGGCGAGGCGCATGCCCGCGTGGATGAATTTGAGCGCCGCGCCCGGGCGGCGTTGCCGCAGACGCAAGGGGTGGTGACCCACATCGAGCCTTTGCCGGCCGAACTGCCGGATGAGGTCGGCCGCATTGCGCGTGAGGCCGAACTGCGCCGCCGCATCACGCGCCAGGCTGATCGTCTGGCCGGCGCCGGCGCCTGCCATGAAGTGCGCCTGCATAACGTCGGCGGCCATGTCACCGCCACCCTGCACGTCACCCAGCCGGCCGATCTGCCGCTGACGGCGGCGCACGAATTGGCTGAGCGCATCGAGCGCGCCCTGCACGGCCACGAGCCGGACCTGCACCGCGTGGTCGTCCATGTGGAGCCGCCCGAGCCGGCGGCTCCAGCTGAGCTGGCGGCCGCCCCCCAGCCGCCGGCCGTTACCGGCGCGTGACCGTCCACACGCCGCGGCGCTGGTGGTTCCAATCCGAGAAGGCGCGAAGGATGACCACCCCGCCCACTGCGGCGCCCAGCCCGGTGAGCGCCGGGCTGCCGCTCAACAGCCACAGCAAGCCGGGGAACAGCAACCCGGCCGCAAACCCGGCGCGGGCGGAGTGCTTGAGGACGAAGGCCGCCGCGATCAACAGCCCCAGCCCGGCCGCAAAGCCCAACGGGTAAGCCGCCAGCACCGCCCCGCCGGCCGTGGCCAAACCCATCCCGCCCCGGAAACCCGCGAACACCGGCCAACAGTGGCCGGCCACCACGGCGGCCGCGGCCAGCGCTGTGGTCCAGCCGCCGTCCCCCCATTGAGACGCCAGCCAGACCGCCACCGCCCCTTTGCCCACATCCAGCGCCGCCACCGCCACCCCGCCGGCCCAGCCGGCTTGCCGGATGGTGTTGCTGGCCCCGGTGTGGCCTGAACCGCCGGCGCGGATATCGCGTCCGGTCAGCGCGTATCCCACCCACACGCCAAACGGCAGCGAGCCCAGCAGATAAGCGCCGGCCGTCAGGCCGAGCGTCAGCCAGAGCGCGGGCGCGGTCATTCCGGCAGCGGAGCCAGGAAAACCTGCAGGGGATCCCGCTGCCACTGCGTATATAACCGCTCCAAATATTCCTTGGTGTTCAGCAGCGGCGTATTGAGAGGCGTATCGGCCAGATTGATCTTCACCGGCTCGGCCAGGTCGAGCCGGGCATTGGCCGGGACGGCTATATCCTCGCTGATTTCGACCGACCCCAGCGCAGTCGGCAGTGTGGTGCCGGCCGGGATCACCACCTCCACCGGCACGTCGCGATTGATGGTTAGAGTATAGGTGAAGGCGCTGGCCTGAATCTGGCCCAGGGACTGCGCGCCCAGCTGGATGGCCTCCGCCGCCTGGACGCGCGCGTCCACGAGCAGCCGCAGCAGGAAGGCATTGGCCGTGAAGGACAACAGCACCAGCACCCACAATAAGCCGGTGGCGAGGTTCTTAAGCAGGGACATAGCTCTCTCTCCGCGGCGGCGCTTAGGGCGCGCCTCCGAACAAACGCTGCATGAGGTTGGCCGGCTCGGCGTCGCGGAGCTGCGCGCTCAACTGCGTCAGGGCGGTCTCGGCGCGCGCCAGCGCGGGGTCCAGGGCGGAGCCGGCCACGGCGATGCGAATGGGGACGTCGAATTTCACCGGCACGTCGGCGTGGATGGGGATCGTCAGATTGATCGGAATTTCGGTCTCCAAGCGGACGGGGATGACGGCCTGGACGGGCACCCGCAGCACCTGGGTAAAACCCGCAAAGCTGATCGGGATCGCGACTTCGGTGTTGATGGGCAGGGTGGCGCTGATGGGGACGCTGACGGTCTGGTTGATCGGGACATTGGTGATGACCGGCACCGTGCGGTCCACCTGGACCGTGTACTCAAAGGCGCCGGCGCGCCAGGCGCGGACCTCGGCCGCGGCGGCGGCCACCGCTGGCGCCTGTTCGCGCGCGTAGGCCAGCAGCGCCCACTGTTCGTACAGGAAGAAGGCATTCAACGCCAGCGACACCAGCGCCACCGCCCACAGCGCCCAGTAATCTTTAGGCCGTTGGGCGAAGACGGCCGGCGGCGGGAGGGCGGCCGCGGGCGTCTCCGGACCGATAGCGGCGGCCGGCGCTGGAGCGGGCGCGGGAGACGGCTCCGGTTGCAGATCTCCCTCGGGGGGCGCAGTCGGCTGAGAGTCCATGCGGTTACCTCGTATTCATCAGGGCGGGTGGACTGAGTATAGGGCCGATCGAGATTGTCCGGCAAGCGGCGGGATGTTAGACTCGGGTGATCGGCGCGCTGTTTGCGCCTGATATTAGACCGGGGAGCAGCGTATGCCTTTAATCCCGATCGCGGATTTTGAGACGCGGACGCCGGCGCTGATTAATTGGGTGCGGCAGCTGGCCGAGATCGAATCGCCGTCCACGGACAAAGCGGCGGTGGACCGGCTGGGCGACGTCCTGGCCCGCGCATTGCGCGGGCTGGGCGCGGCGGTGGTGGAAGACCCCCAGACGACGGCGGGCAATAACCTGATCGGACGGTGGGGCGCCGGGGCCGAGGCCGGCCTGGTGATCCTGGCCCACATGGATACGGTCCACGAGCTGGGCAGCCTGGCGCGGATGCCGGTGCGGGAAGCCGAAGGCCGGCTCTATGGGCCGGGTGTGATTGATATGAAAGCCAGCCTGGCCATGACGCTGGTGGCGCTCCAGGCCCTGCGCGAAAGCAAAGCCTGGCCGGACCGCCCGGTGACGGTCTTGTTCACCTCGGATGAGGAGATCGGCAGTGAGCGCTCGCGGCCGCTCATCGAGCGCTCGGCGCGCGGGGCGGCGCTGGTGTTGTGCCTGGAGCCGTGCCTGCCGGACGGCTCGCTCAAGACGGAGCGCAAGGGCATCGGCGGCATGCGCATCGCCGCGCGCGGCCGGGCCACCCACGCCGGCGCCGATCACGAGAACGGCCGCAACGCCATCGAAGAGCTGGCGCACCATGTCCTGGCCGCGCAGCAGCTCACCGACTACAGCCGCGGCACCACGGTCAGCGTGGGCGTGGTGCGCGGCGGCACGCGCTCCAATGTGGTGCCGGAGGAAGCCTGGGCCGAGGCGGATTTCCGCGTGGCGCACGCGGCCGAGGCCGAGCGCCTGGAGGCCTGGATGCGGTCGCGGGTTCCGGTGACGCGCGGCACCACGGTCACGGTGACGGGCGGCCTAAACCGCCCGCCCATGCCGCGCGACGCGGTGATGGCGCGGACCTTCGGGCGCGCGCAGCAGATTGCCGCGCAGCTGGGGATCACGCTGGGCGAGGGCAGCACCGGCGGCGGCTCGGACGCCAACTTCGTGGCCCCGCTGGGGGTGCCGGTGCTGGATGGGCTGGGCGCGTTGGGCAACGGCGCGCACTCCGAGCGCGAGCATGTGGTGATCAGCAGCCTGCCGGAACGCGCGGCGCTGCTGGCCGCGCTGCTGAGCGCGTGGTAAACGCTAATTGAGCGGTAATCCGAGGTCGGCCCGCAGATCAGCCACATTCGTATACCACGCCACGCGGGTGAGGAAGGCGGCCACATCCGGGCTGCGCCGGCGCAGGAGCCGGACGGCCGGCCCGATGGGGTCCGCGCCCGAGGCCCCGCCGCCCGGCGCGGCGTTATAGGCGCCATAGAAGGCGAAATACGCCTGGTTGAGCTTCCGCAGCCGGTAGCCGTTCTCCCAAAAGTACAGCCGGCGCTGCTCCATGTAGGCCTCGGCCTCGGCGATCTGCCCGGCCGCCAGGAGTTCATCGGCGCGCACGCGGGTCAGGCGCATCTCAGCGCGGAAGTCAAAGCCGGCGCTGGCGGCCGGCGGCGGCGCCGGCGCGGGGCGCTCCAGGAAGTTGCGGAAGGCCGGCGGCGGCGGGGCCAGGTCCGGGTAAAAACGGCGCATCACCTCCGCGCCAATCTCATCTCCCACCAGTTGCGCCACCGTCTCGTTCAGCGTACGCAGTTCGGCCGAGGCTTCGTACAACACCCCCAGCGGGCGCAGCGTCAGGTAGTTGTGCGCCCACTCATGCGCCACCACCGACGCGATCCAGTTGAGGTCCGCGCTCTGCGCCACCATGGTCGGGTAGGTGCCGATGCCGCCCACCGGGGTGACCAGGGTGGCGACATCCAGCCCGCGCGCGGCGCGGTTCTCCAGCGCCACCTGCTGATCCAGGGTCAGGTCGCCGGCGATCATCTGCACGGCCGTCTGTTCGATGCGGTCGCGCGGTGAGATCACCAGCGCCAGGGGCAGGGGAGTGAAGTGGAAGCTGACCGGCGGCAGGAGTTGGCCGCCCAGCGCCAGGCCGTAGTCCGCGAACACGGCCGCCACCTGCTCTTGCAGGATGGCCTCCGTGAGCGGCTGGCGTTCCGCCAGCTGGGCGCGCAATTCCGCCTGCTGGCCGCGCTCAGCGGCGGTGGCCGCCGCCGGATCGGCCACGGCCGGGTCCGCGTAC
>JAGOBN010000286.1 GCA_017999235.1 Anaerolineales bacterium
CATCAGCTACACGGTCTTCTCGCCCGGCAGTGTCCGTTGGCCGTTCGATTATTTCGACTATCTCAAGGTGCTGCTGGCCGACCCGCGCCTGCGCGAACGGGTGCTGTTTGGCAGCGATTTCTACATGGTGACCCTGGAGCGGATGACCGAGAAGGAGGCGGGATTGGCCTTGCGGAGCCGGCTGGGCGAGGACCTGTTCTTCCAGATCGCGCACCACAACCCGCGCCGCTTTCTGGGCGAAACCGCATGCTGACCGGCTGGCGCGCCTGGGCGCGGCGGTTGAAACTCGAGGCCTACACCCTCTACCTGGCCTACCGCGACCCGCGCGTCAGCTGGCCGGCGCGCCTGTTCGCGGCCGCCGTGGCGGCCTACGCCTTCAGCCCGATCGACTTGATCCCGGATTTCATCCCGGTGCTGGGGTATCTGGATGATCTGATCCTGGTGCCAGCCGGGATCGCGCTGGCGCTGCGGCTGATCCCGCCGGACGTGCTGGCCGAGTGCCGCGAGCGAGCGCAGGCGCGGCTGGCGGAGGGGCGGCCCGTCAACCGCTGGGCGGCGGCCGTCATCATCCTGATCTGGCTGGGGGCGGCCGGCCTGGGCGCGGCCGCGCTGTGGCGCTGGTGGACCTAAGCGGCCGGCGCGGCAGCCGGGGTTTGCTCCGCCTCGCGGAAGAACCACCAGGTTAGGCCGATGGCCAGGCTGTAGAGCGCGGCCGTGGAGAGGAAGAGCGGCCCAAAACCCAGGCGCGCCTGGATAACGCCGGAGAGGTACGGCCCCACCGTCCAGCCGACCTCCCACATGATCTGCATGACGCTGTTGACGGCCGCGCGTTCGCGCTCCGGCGTGCGCCCCATGACAAAGGCCGAATACAGCGGGTTGCTCATATTCATCAGCGCGCCGCGCACCAGGAAGGCCAGGCCGGAAAGCCAGAAGACCGGCGCAAAGCCCACGCCCAGCAAGAACACCACCGACAGCGCCTGCGTGACCACAATGGCCCGCACCTTGCCGCCCAGCCGCTCGGCGATGCGCGGCCCGACCACCGTGGCCAGGCCGGTGGTGACCGCGCCCAGGCTGTAGAGCAGGCCCAACTGGCCGTCGGTGATGGGGAATTTGCCTTTGAAGAACAGCGCCAGGTACGGGATGAGCGTGGCTGCGCCAAAACCGATGATGATGTTGGGCAGCGCCATCCGCAGGACGCTCGGCCGCACCAAACCGCGCAGGTCCCCCCAGCCCACCGGCGGCTCGCGGCGCGGACCCGGCCAGCGCACCTCGCGGATAAACCAGATTGGCACCATGGCCAGCGCGCCGCCCGCGATGCTGGCCGCCAGCACCGCCTGATACGCCGCCGCGCTCTCCGCGCCCGTCCGGAGCCAGACGCCGAACCAGGCCGGCAGCTGGCCGGCCACCAGATTCCCCAGCGCGCCGGAGAGCGTGGTCAGGCCAAAGTTCAGGCTGAAGAGCAGGGTGCGTTCGCGCTCGCTGGACGCCTTCATCATGAACGGCGCCAGGCTCAACGAGTAGAGCGAGTTGGCCACGCCCATGACCGCGGACATGATCACCATCATGGCCGGCGCCTCGCTGGCCACCAGCGCCCAGGCCGCCAGGGTGGAAATCCCAAAGCCGATCAGCATGGCGCGGCGCGGCCCAATCCGGTCGGAGAGCAGGCCCATCGGCACGCCCACCACCAGGGCGGCGCCGGCCGGGATGGCGTTGAGCACGCCGATGAAATCCAGGTCGAAGCCGCGCGCGCGCAGATAGATATTGAAGAACAGCTGGAAGCCGGACAGCGTGATACCGCCGACCACGGTGGCCAGCAGAAACAGGCGCGCCTCCGGCCGGAAGCGGCCAAAGAAGCGCACCGGGGGCAGCGCCGCCAGCCAGCGGACACCGCGCGCAAGCCAGCCCATGTCTCAGTGAATCCCCAGCGCCGCGAACTCGGCCGGGAGGTCCATGTCCGGCTGGAAGCGCACACCGGCCAGCCCCAGGGCGCGGGCCGCCGCAACGTTCTCGGGCATGTCATCCACAAAGACGGCCGCCGCCGCCGGCACCCCCAACCGCTCCAACGCGCGCTGATAGATGGCCGGGGCCGGCTTGGCCACGCCCTCCTCCGCCGAGTACAGGATCAGGTCGAAGGTCTCGGCGTTGATGTGCGGCGCATGCTGGGCGCGCGTTTCCGGCCAGGCATTGCTGATGATGGCGGTGCGGTAGCGCGGGCGCAGCGCGCGGATGTACGCCAGCAGGGCGTGATCATACACATCCCCGCGCCAGAAATCGGCCCGCAGGGCGGCCAGATCCGCCGGCGGCAGGTTGAGCGCGCGGCCGGCCGCCGCCCAGACGGCCTCCAGATCGGCCTGGCCCACGGTGGCCGCCGCCGCGGCCGGGCTCTCGAAGACGATCTTGGCCACGCCCCAGTCCGGCAGGCCAAAGCGCCGGTCCCAGCGCCGGCGCGGCTCCAGGTCCGTGGTGCGGACGAGGACGCCCCCGATATCGAAGATGACGGCTTGGATGGGAATGGAAGTGGGCATGGGTTTGAGAGCGGATGCGCGGGTGATTGGGACAGGGATTGTAATCGAAGTCGCCGCCGGGGCCGGCCGGGTTTTCACGGTAGAATCTGTCTGCGTTATCGTGCTCTGATCAAGCTCGGCGCCTGGGCGGCTGGGCGCCGGCTCGCGAGGCCGCTATGCAGCTACTGAATGACGAGCAGGCGCAGCTCCTGCGCGCGGTTAAAGCCGACCTGGCCGAGGTGCGGCTGGGCCTGGCCGAGTTGGAAACGCCGCGCGAGGCGCTGGCCACCCTGCAGACAGCGCTGTTGCAGCTGGATGAGCTGTTTCTGATCGTGGTGGTGGGCGAGTTCAACGCCGGCAAGAGCGCGCTGGTGAACGCCCTGCTGGGCGAGCGCGTCATGGCGGAGGGCGTCACCCCCACCACGGCCCGCGTCACGCTGGTGAAGTGGGGGGCGCAGATCGCGGAAACGATCACGGACGAGACCTTTGCCACCGCCACCCATCCCCTGCCCCTGCTGCGCGAACTCAACATCGTGGACACGCCCGGCACCAACGCCGTCATCCGCCTGCACGAGCGGCTGACCAACGAGTTCGTGCCGCGCAGCGATTTGGTGCTCTTCGTCACCTCGGCCGACCGGCCGCTGACCGAGAGCGAGCGCCAGTTTCTGGAGCGGCTGCGGGACTGGGGCAAAAAAGTGGTGCTGATCCTGAACAAGGCCGATATCTTTGAGCAGGCCGGCCAGCTGGCCGAGGTGCGCGCCTTCATCCTCCAGCACGCCGGCCAAGTCCTGGGCGCCGCGCCGGAATTCTTCGCCGTCTCGGCCCGCCTGGCCCACCAGGCGCGGGAGACCGCGGACCTGGCCGAGAAGCGCCGGCTGCGCGAGGCCAGCGGCCTAGACGCGCTGGAGCGCTACATCGTGGAGACGCTCGACGACGCGGCCCGGCTGGCGCTCAAATTCCAGAGCCCGCTGGGCGTGGCCGGCCGGCTGGTGGAAGACGCCTGGCACGCGGCCGCGGCCGAAGCCGAGGCCCTGAAGGACGACAAGGACACCGTCCAGGCCCTGGACGCCAGCGTGGCCGCCTACACGCGCGATCTAGAAGCCGAACTGCAGCCGCGCCTGGCCGAGATCGAGACCATCCTGCTGCGGCTGCAGGCGCGCGGCAATGATTTCTTCGACCGCACCCTGCGGCTGACCAACCTGATCGAGTTGACGCGCGGCGATCAGGTGCGGCTGAAGTTCGAGAAGGAAGTGCTGGGCGACGTGCCGGCCGAGATCGAGCAGAATGTGCGCCGGCTGATCGACTGGCTGGTGGATAAAGACCTGCGCCAGTGGCAGACAGTGATGAGCTATCTGCAGAAGCGGCAGGCGCGCCACAGCGAACACCTGGTGGGCGAGGGCGCCGCGCCGCTGGAGGCCCGCCGGCGCTCGCTGGTGGACACCGTGGGCAAGACCGCGCAGACCATCGTGGACTCGTATGACCGCGAGCAGGAGGCGCGCACGCTGGCCGCCAGCGTGGAGACCGCCGTGGCGCAGACCGCGCTTCTGGAGGTGGGCGCGGTGGGGCTGGGGACGCTGATCGTCAGCCTGTTCGCGTCCTCGGCCGTGGATGTCACCGGGGTGCTGGCCGCCGGCCTGCTCGCCGTCGTCGGCCTATTCATCATCCCGTACAAGCGGCAGCAGGCCAAGGACCAATTCAGCGCCAAAATGGAAGCGCTGCGGCAGAAACTGCACGGCGCGCTGACCGCGCAGTTTCGCAACGAATCCGAAAACGCGGTGGACCGGCTGCGCGAGGGGGTCGGGCCGTATGCGCGCTTCGTGCGCGCCGAACGGGAGCGCGTGGAACGCGCGCAGACGACGCTGGAAGGCCTGCGCCAAAAGCTGTCGGCGCTCCGCGCGCGCACTGCGGCGCTGTTCCCGGATTAGCTGACCGGCCACAGATCGGAAGCCTGTTGGGGGAACAGGGCTTCCAGCAAGACGCGCGGCTCATCGCCGGTCGTCCAGCAGTCCCGGTAGAGGTGCTTGAGTTCGTCCAGGCGGCGGTGGCCAAAGAGCAGGTGCAGGAAGGTGTGCTCCGGAAACGCGGCCTGGCCTTCGTCGAGTTTTGGCACGGGCCGCCACGGCGCCACCGTCAGCCGGCCCTGCTCCAGCTGCAGCCGGAGCCCCGCGCGATAGAAACTGACTTTGACTTCGCCGGTGTGGCCGGCCGCGCAGGAGGCCGCCAGGCGGCGCTCGAGCGCCGGCGCCACGCGCCGCAAGAACGCCGGCAGATCCGGCACCCGCACATACCAAGCATACGGCGCCCGTTCGTGCGGCAGACACGCCCCCGCCGCCTGATAAACCGGATGCTCCGTCCCCAGCCCGAACCCAAAGGCCGCGCGCGTCTGGCCGTCCCGGGCCGCGTAGTCCCCGCCCGCCGCCCAGAGATAGCGGATCACGCTCGGCGTCACCGCCAGCCAGGAGCGCCCGGGCCGCACCTCGTAATGGGTGGCCAGGAGCGCCCCATCCCAGAGCGTGGGCGGGTGCGCCAGGCTGCCGACGCGCTCGCCGGCCGCCGTCTCAATCACGCGCAGTTCGCGGCGATTGATATTCGCCGGGCTTTTTTCCAACAACTCGTGCCGCCAGAGGGCCGCGTCCCACACGCAGGCCAGCGGGCCGCGCGCGCCGCCGGCGGCGTAACACTCGGCAAAAAAAGGCAAATCGGCCTCGGTCGCCGGCCGCACGCGGAAAGGCTCGGCCGCGCCCTCCGCCAGGCGCGGCACTTGAGACGCATAGCCGCGCCGGCCGCCGCCCAGCGCCAGACCCATCTCGTACCCAAACTGCCGGTAATACCAGGGGATGCCGGTGATCGCCTGGACCAGTTCGCCGCGCGCGGCGCTCCAGGCATGGATGATCTCAAACTGCCGGCGCACCAAACCGCGCCCGCGATACTCGGCGCGGGTTCCCACCAGTTCCGGCCGGCCGGCCGGAAAAGGCACGCCGGCGTAAGCCCAGGTCTGGGAGATCAGGCCCACACACGAAACAATCTGGCCCGTGCGCGGGTCGTCCACCACGGTGAAATCCTCCGGCCGAAAAGTGGGGTGCGCGCCGCTTAGCAGGTCGCGGGTCCAGTCGGCGAGCCCGGCCCGCGTGAGCGCGGTCTCGCCTTCGCCGTGAACGGCCGCGTTGAAATCCGCCAGGGCTTCGGCGTCGGCGGCCGTCGAGCGCCGCAGGCGCAATCCGTCGGCTAAAGTCTGCGGGAACGTCTCGCTGGGCGGCATCTTGGCTTCCTCGGCCGGTTTAGGCGCGCATCAAGCGCGTCAGCTCCGTCTGCGCCTCGGCCGGCAGGTCGCGCAGCACGGCGCGCAGGATCACCTGGGTGTTGTGGTCCTGGCGGCCGGCGTGTTCGCGCAGGAAGCGCACCACGGCCGGCGGGTCGCGC
>JAGOBN010000287.1 GCA_017999235.1 Anaerolineales bacterium
GCGCTCAGCTACGTGGATGATCAGCTCGGCCGGCTGCTGCAGACCCTGGACGAGATCGGCCAGCGCGACAACACGATCATCCTGTTCTTCTCCGACCACGGCGACCTGCTGAGTGAGCGCGGGCTCTGGTACAAGATGTCGTTCTACGAGTGGGCGGCGCGCGTGCCGCTGATCGCGCACTTCCCGCGCCAGTTCGCGCCGCGCCGCGTGGCCGCGCCCGTCTCCCTAGTGGACCTCTTGCCCACGCTGGTGGAACTGGCCGGCGGCGATCCCGCGCGCCTGGCCGCGCCGGTGGATGGCCAGAGCCTGGCGCCGCTGCTGCGGGGCGCCGACCGCGCGCCGGCCGCCGTCTACGGCGAATACCTGGCCGAGGGCGCGGCCGGCCCCGTGCTGATGATCCGGCGCGGGCGGCACAAATATGTCTCGGGCGCGCCGGACCTGGAACAGCTCTTTGACCTGGCCGCCGATCCTCACGAACTGCACAACCTGGCCGGCCGGCCGGAGGCCGCCGACCTGTGCGCCGCGTTCCGGGCCGAGGTGCAGACGCGCTGGGACCCGCCCGCGCTGCGCGCGGCCGTCATCGCCAGCCAGCGCCGGCGCCGTTTGGCCGCCGCCGCCCTGCGCGCCGGCCGGCTGACGCCCTGGGATTTCCAGCCGTTTCAAGACGCGTCCCAGCAATATATGCGTAATCACCTGGACCTGAATGACCTGGAACGGCGCGCCCGCTATCCCGCGCCGCCGCTGCCGGAGACGAAGCGCAAACCGTGACCGCCCGCGCGGCCATGACCCGGGGGGAATTTGATCTTGAAAGGAGGCGCGCCTGCCCAGTAATTGATCGCACTGTTTGAGCGTCACGGACTGCCCACTTTCCATTCGCTTTGAAGGAGACGAGAGCCTATGCCCGCGACATCTCGACTGTGGCGCCTCGCTAGCGCCGTCACCCTGCTCGCCCTCGCGGTCGCCGCCTGCGCGCCGGCCGCCACCCCGATCGTTGAAGTTCAGACCCAGGTGGTCAAAGAGACCCAGGTCGTCAAAGAGACCCAGATTGTTCAGCAGGAAGTGGTGGTCACCGCCACCCCCGAGCCTTTTAAACCGGTCGGCACGCTCAAGATTGGCCTGACCACCGACATCGCCGCCATCGAGTTCCCGCAGGCGCCGGAACGCCAGTCGGCCAACGCCTCCTGGTCGCTGTACGACTCGCTCATCGGCCAAAAACCCGACGGGACCTTTGAGCCGGCCCTGGCCGAGAGCTGGGACGTCTCGGCGGACGGCACGACGTACACCTTCAAGCTGCGGCAGGATGTGACCTTCCACAACGGCGAGCCCTTCAACGCCGACGCCGTGATCTACAGCTGGCAGGTGTACAGCCAGCCGGACGTGCGCTACGCCACCTATTTCACCATCGCCAGCAAGGTGGAGAAGGTGGATGACTACACGGTCGCCATCTCCACCGCCGAGCCCAACGCGCTGCTGCTGCCGTACATCGCCAACGGCTGGGCCATCATCCCGCCCAAGTATCACGCCGAGGTGGGCCTGGAGAAGTTCGCGTCCGCGCCGGTCGGCACCGGCCCGTTCGTGTTCAAGGAATGGATCAAGGGCGACCATCTGACCGTGACGGCCAACCCCAACTACTGGCGCCCGGGGCATCCCAAGGTGGCCGAGGTGGTCTTTAAGTTCCTGACGGACTCCGCCACGCGCGTGGCCGCCGTGCAGGCCGGCGATATCGACATCGCCCCGCGCCTGACCGCCGAGGACGCGCAGAGCCTGCTGGGCGTGCAGGGCGTCCAGATCATCCGCTATCCGGTGGACCGCGTCTACTACCTGGCCTTCAACAACGTCAGCACCGGCATCGGCACGCCGATTGAGGACGTCAAGGTGCGCCAGGCGCTGGCGTACGCCATCGACATGGACGGCATTATCGAAGCCGTCTTCAACGGCTATGCCAGCCGGGCGGTGGGCTTTGTCGGGCCGGGCAACCTGGGCTTTGACAACGCCGAGCCTGTTCCGTATGACCCGGACAAGGCCCGCCAGATGCTGGCCGAGGCCGGCTACCCGGATGGTTTTGAGATCGGCTACGCCTGCCCCGAATCCGGCTATCCCAAGATCAACGATGTCTGCCTGGCGATCGAACAGCAGTTGAACGAAGTGGGGGTCCGGACCGCGCTGGACTTGCAGGAAGCCAACGCCTATTGGGACCGCGAGGCCAAGAAGGAACTGCCGCCGCTCTTCGTGGACAGCTGGTCGTCGACGATCCCGGAGGCCTATGGGCGCCTGCAGGGCGCGCTGGCCAAGGACGAGACCTACGCCAACTGGTACGACGAGAAACTGGTCCAGATGATCTCCGATCTGCAGGTCACGGTGGACACCACGGCGCGCGCCGCGCTGTATGGCGAGATCCAGACCTACATGCGCGAGAACCCGCCGTTTGTGTACCTCTACCTGCCGGAGGCGTTTGAAGCCGTGACGACGCGGGTGCAGAACTACCAGCCGCGCTCGGCCGAGAATTACTACCTGTGGGACGTCAGCGTCTCTGACGGCCAGTAACCGGCGTTCTGAAGTTTGTCCGCTGCTCCGTTCCCCGGCCTTGGGCGCTGACTGCCCGGGGCCGGGAGCGGGGCGGGAGTGACCGGCCCGCATGCAACGTCACATCATCAACAGCCTTTTCCAAGCCGCGCTCGTGCTGGTGGGCGTCCTGGTGCTGGTCTTTTTCATGGTCCGCGCCACCGGCGACCCGGCCACCCTGATGCTGGCGCGCGAGGCCTCGCCCGAACAGGTGGCGGCCTTCCGCGAGAAGATGGGCTTCAACCGGCCGGTGCCGGTGCAGTTCCTGGATTTTGTGGCCAAAGCCCTGGTGGGGGATTTCGGCGATTCGCTGCACTACCGGCAGCCGGCCATCAGCCTGATCCTGGAGCGCATGCCGTACTCGATCTATCTGGCGGTGGTGGCCCTGATCATGGCCGTGGTGGTGGCGGTGCCGCTGGGCCTGCTGGGCGGCTCGCTCCCCAACTCGCCGGTGGATTGGATCGGCCGCGTGATCGGCCTGGCCGGCCAGACGGTGCCGCCGTTCTGGCTGGCGCTGCTGATGATCCTGTTCTTCGCCGTCCAATTGCGCTGGTTCCCCACCTCCGGCAGCGAGCGCTGGAACTCCGTCATCATGCCGGCCTTTGTGCTCAGCCTGGGGACGATGGGCCGGCTGGTGCGCCTGACGCGCTCGTCGGTGCTGGAGATCATGGGCGAGGATTACATCCGCACGGCGCGCAGCAAGGGCCTGCGGCCCAATCTGATCTTCTTCAAGCATGCTTTACGCAACGCCGCCATCCCGCTGATCAGCGTCACCACGGTGCAGTTTGGGTACATGCTGGGCGGGGCCGTGATCGTGGAGACGGTCTTTGCCTGGCCGGGGCTGGGGACGCTCACGGCGGAATCCATCGGCCGGCGGGATTTTCCGCTGGTGCAGGGGGTGGCCGTGTTCACCAGCGTGGTGGTGGTGGTGCTGACGCTGGCGGCCGATATCTTCTACGCCGTCGTCGATCCGAGGATCCGCTATGAGTGAACAAGCTCTGCCGCCCGGCCCGGTGGCCCAGCTGCCGGCCGCGGCTGTTCCGCCCTGGCTGGGCCAGGTGCGCTACGTGGGCCGCCTGCTGTGGCGCGACAAAGGCGGGTTGATCGGCGTGGTGCTGTTCGCGCTGCTGGTCATCTCGGCCGTGTTCGCGGAACAACTGGCCCCGCATGACCCGGTCAAGCAGGACCTCCGCAACGCCAAACAGCCGCCGGCCTGGGTGGCGGGCGGTGATTGGGCCTTCCCGCTCGGCACCGACAACCTGGGCCGCGACCTGCTCAGCCGCATCATCTACGGCAGCCGCGTGTCGCTGACGGTGGGCTTCTTCGGCGTGCTGATCGCGGCCGGCATCGGCCTGATTGTGGGGCTGGTGGCCGGCTATCTGGGCGGCCGCGTGGACGGCGTCACCTCCACCGTGGTGGGCGTGGTGCTGGCCCTGCCCTATCTGCTGTTCGTGGTCTTCATCGCCGGCGTCTTTGGCCGCAGCCTGCTCAACGTCATCCTGATCTTTGGGCTGACGGACGCGCCTATCTTCGTGCGCGTGGCGCGCGGCGAGGTGCTGCGCATCAAGTCCTCGGGCTATGTCGAATCGGCGGTCAGCATCGGCGCCAAGCCGGCCCGCATCATCTTCGAGCACATCCTGCCCAATCTGATCGGCCCGCTGTTGACCGTGGCCTCGTTTGAAATGTCGGCCATGATCTTCTACGAGGCCGGCCTGAGCTTCCTGGGCCTGAGCGTGCCGCCCAGCGTGCCGTCCTGGGGCAATATGCTGGAGGCCGGCCGCGGTTATTTGCGGACGCTGCCGTGGATCGCCACCTTCCCGGGGCTCGCCATCATGCTGGCCTCGCTCGGCATGAACCTGCTGGGCGACTGGCTGCGCGATGTGCTGGACCCGCGCCTGCGCCGGTCGCGGCGCTGAGAGAGCGTATGGCCCCTATTCTGCAAGTCACCGACCTCGTCGTCCGGCTGCGGACGCAAGACGCCACGGTCCATGCCGTCAACGGCGTCTCCTTTGATTTACTGGAGGGCGAGACGCTGGCCATTGTGGGCGAGAGCGGCTGCGGCAAGAGCATGACCGTGATGTCCCTGCTCGGCCTGGTGCCGTCGCCGCCGGCCCGCATTGAGTCCGGCCAGGCGCTGTTCTCGGACGGCGTCAGCCAGCGGGATCTGCTGCGCCTGCGGCCCGAGGAGCTGCGCCAGGTGCGCGGCGGCCAGATCGGCTTTGTGTTCCAGGACCCGATGACGTCGCTCAACCCGCTGCTGACGGTGGGCGAGCAGATCGCCGAGACCATCGTCACCCACCTCGGCCTGACGCCGGACCAGGCGCACAAGCAGGCCGTCGAGCTGCTGGCGCATGTGGGCCTGTCCGACCCCGCGCGCCGCGCCCAACAGTACCCGCACCAGTTCTCGGGCGGCATGCGCCAGCGGGTGATGATCGCCATTGCCATCGCCTGCCGGCCGCGCGTGCTGATCGCCGACGAGCCCACCACGGCGCTGGATGTCACCGTGCAGGCGCAGATCACGGATCTGGTGGCGCGCCTGCGCGCCGAGCTGGGCATGGCCGTGATCTGGATCACGCACGACCTGGGCGTGGTGGCCGGCATTGCCGACCGGGTGATGGTGATGTACGGCGGCCAGATCGTGGAGCGCGCGCCGGTGGAGGCCGTCTACGAGCGCCCGCGCCATCCCTACACCATCGGCCTGCTGGGCGCCCTGCCGCACATCAGCGCGGCCGGCAACGGCAGCCAGCGCCTCGCCAACATCAAGGGCAGCCCGCCCGATTTGCAGGTGCCGCCCCGCCACTGCCCCTTCGCGCCGCGCTGCGCCCATGTCTTCGAACACTGCTGGCAGGCCAACCCGGCCCTGGAGCTGGTGGCGGCCGGCCATCACGCCGCCTGTTTCGTCGACGTCGTCACGGGCGCGCCGCGCCCCAGCGCGCCGCGTTCTGTCGCGCCCTGACCGCCGGAGATACCGCATGCCCGACCCGACTCCCTTGGTGCAGGTCCAGGACCTGCGAAAGCACTTCAGCCTCACGCGCGGCCTGCCCTGGCGGCGGCAGACGGTGACCGTTCGGGCCGTGGACGGCGTGACGCTCGACCTCTACCCCGGCGAGACGCTGGGGCTGGTGGGCGAGAGCGGCTGCGGCAAATCCACCACCGGCCGCGCCATCCTGCAGCTGCAGAAACCCACGGCCGGCGAAGTGCGGCTGGAGGGCGTGGAGCTCACCACCCTGGACCCGGAAGGCCTGCGCCGCCTGCGGCCCCGGATGCAGATGATCTTTCAGGACACGTATGCGGCCCTCAACCCGCGCCACAGCGCCGCCAAGATCATCGC
>JAGOBN010000288.1 GCA_017999235.1 Anaerolineales bacterium
GGCGTGGGGAAGGGCGTCATCAGCGTGGCGTCGGCGCGGGGCGTGATGTTGTAATAGCCGAGCGTGGGCTGGCCGACCGGCTGCGCGGTGGGCGTGGCCGTGGCGGTGGGCGCGGCCGGCGCGGTGGTCGGCGCGTTGCTGCCGGGCGTGGCGGCGCTGGGCGCCGGGGCGGTGGGCGCGGCGGCGCTGGGCGCGGGGGTAAACGCGGTCGGCTCCGCTGTGGCGGTGGGCGGGAGCGGCGCCGGCGCGCAAGCGGCCAGGGCCGCGGTCAGAGTAAGGGCGCCCCAAAACGCCGCCCACAGGCGGCGCCGGGAACGGCGGGTTGAACAGGTCATGGGCCTTAACGTTGACGGTGGCGGGTGATCAGTGGGGATCAGCGCGCGTGGGCGCCGTTGCGGCTGTGCATCGGCAGCAAGACGGTGAACGTGCTGCCCTGGCCGGGCTCGCTGGTGAGCCAAATGCGGCCCCCGTGGGCCTCCACCAGCGCCTTGGCCACTGACAGCCCGACGCCGGTCTCTCCCAGGCCGGCGATTAAGGGCGCATCCGCGCGATAAAAGCGCTGGAAGACGCGGGGTTGATCCTCCGCCGCCACGCCGCCGCCGGAATCGCGCACGGCGATGAGCAGGGCATGGCTGGCCGGATCCACAGCCGATGGATCCATTTCGGCCCGCACTTTCAAGACCACATCGCCGTCGTTGCCGGAGGCGGCGCCGGCGTTGGTGAGCAGATGGCCGATCACCTGGCGCAGCGCGTCGCGGTCGGCGCTGACGGCCGGCAGCTGCTCGCCGATGTCGAGCCGCAGGTTGATGCCCTTCTCGCGGAATTGGGCGGCGCAGCTCAAGATCGCGTCCTCGACGATCACCAGCACGTCCACGCTTTCCGGCACCAGCTGCAGGTCGCCCGAATCGATATCGGTCACGCGGATCAGGTCGTTCAGCAGGGTCTCCATGCGCTCGCAGGAGGCCTTGATGCGCTCCAGAAATTTGCGCTGGAGCGCGCCCAGGATGCCGACGGATTCACCCAGCAGGAGGTCGGAATACCCGACAATGGCCGACATCGGCTGGCGCACCTCCTGGGAGAGCGAGGCGATGACCTCCACCGAGGCTTCCGGCAGGAAGGGGCGCGCGGCGTCGCGGCCGGCGGCCGGCGGCGCCACCACCTGGATCTCGGCCAGCTGGCGCTCTTTCTCGGCCAGCTGTTTTTGCGTCAGGGTGAGCGTGTGCGTCTGCGTCGCCAGCTCAGCCAGCGCCGCCATCGCCCGGGCCAGCTCGCTCTCTTTCATGCGGAGCTGTTCTTGGGCCTGGGTCAGCTCTTGGCTCTGGGCCTGCCAGCGCTGCTCGGCGGCCGCCAGCTGCGCCCGCAGGGCCGTGAGGTGGGGCTTAAGCTGCGCCAATTCCTGGGCCGGCGCTTGCAGGTCGGCGGCGGCCCGCACCGCCGCGGCCAGTTCCGCCTCTTGGCCGGCCAGGGCCGCGTTGGTGTCGGTCAGCTGAGCGCGCAGGTCGGTCAGTTCCGTCTGGGCGGCGGTGAACAGCTCGAGCTGGCCCTGGAGCGTCGCAACGGCTGCCTGGGCTGCGGCCAGCGCCGCGGTCTGGTGGTGCGCGGCGGCCTGGGTGTCGGCCAGCTGGGTCTGCAGCGCGGCCAGGGCGCTCTGGGCGCCGGCCGTTTCCGCCGCCTGGCCCTGGAGGGCGGCGTGCGTCTCAGCCAGCTCGGTCTGCGCCGTGGTGAGCTCCATCTGGACGGCGGTCAGTTGTTCGCCGCGGGCCTGGAGATCGGCGAGCGCGCCCTGGGCAGCCGCCCGGGCTTCGGCCAGCTCGGTTTGCAGGGCGGCCGCCTGACCGCTTTGGGTTTGGAGTTCGGCCAGCGTGGTCTGGACGGCCGCCAGTTCGGCGGCTTTAGCCTGCAGGGCGGCTTGCGTTTCCGTCAGGTGCGTTTGCAGCAGCGCCGCGTCCGCCTGCGCCGCGTTGAGCTGATCATGCCGGGACTGCAGCTCCGTCAGCGCTGCCTGAGCGGTGCTAAGTTCGGCGGACTGGCTGTGGAGCGCGGTTTGCGTCTCCGTCCATTGAGCTTGCCGGGCCGTCAGTTCGGTTTGGGCCGCGGCCAGCTGGTCGGTGCGGGCCTGGAGTTCGGCGCCGGCGCCCTGCGCGGCGGCGAGCTCCGCCGTCAGTGCCGCGATCTGCTGCTGGGCGCTGACCAGGGCTTCCAACCGGCCGCGCGCCTGGTCTTGAGCGTCGGCCAATTGGGAACGCAGCTGGGTGAGTTCCGGTTGAATCTGTTCAAGCTGGCGGGCTTGCGCGTCCAACGAGGCGGCGGCGCGTTGAGCCTGGGCCAGGTCGTCTTCTTTGACGCGCAGCTGCTCGAGCGCCTCTGCCAGCTGTATTTGCGCGGCATGGACCTCCGCTTGGGCGTTGGTCTGGGCGTCGAACTGGGCGCGGGCGCGGGCCAAGTCGGCGGCCTGGGCGCGCACCTGGTCCTGCGCGGCGGCAAGCTGCGCCCGGAAATCTTCCAGCTCAGCCTGCGCCTCGGCCAGTTGGCGGGTTTGGTCATCCAGGGCGGCGGTGAGCTGGCGGGTTTCCACCAGATGCGGCGCGCGGCCGGGGACGACGGCTTCGGTCTCCGGCCCGGCGGCCGGGCGGGCCGCCAAATCGGCGCGGGCGGCCGCCAATTCCTGCTGGGTGTAGGCCAGGGTCTGCTGGATCTCGGTGAAGGCCGCGGCGCTGACCGCGCCGGCCACTAGCTCGGCGTGCTGTTCGGACAACTGCCGCAGTTCAGCTCGCGTGGTGTCGAGTTCGTGCTGCAGTTGCTCAACGGAGGGCAGCGCGGGATCAGGCGTGGCGGCGGCCAGAGCGGCGCGCAGCTGATCTACTTCAGCGGATTGGGCGGCGAGGGCGGCCTGGGCCGCGGCCAGCGGGGCCAGCCCCTCCTCGGGCGGTTGAGCGCGGGTCCCGGCCAATTCGGCGCGCAGCTGATCTAATTCGGCGGATTGGGCGGCGAGGGCCGGCAGGTTGGCGCGCAAGGGTTCCAGCTCGGCGCGCAGCTGATCGGCGTGATGCGCGGCGTCTTGGGCCTGGTCGCGCGCGGCTTCGAGGTCCGCCTCCAATTGTGTGACCTGGCGCAGGCGCGCTTCGAGTTCCAGTTCGGTGGTCTCCAGACGCGCGCGCCATTCGGCCTCGACATCGGCCAGGCTGGCGGTCTGGCCGGCCAAAAACGTAGCGCGCAAGGCGGCCACATCGTCGACGGGGGCGGGGGAGGCGGCCGGCGTAGTCTGGCGGAGCTGGCCGATGGATTGATTGAGGCGCTCCGCCTCATCGCGGGCCGCTTCCAGGGCCACGGACAATTGATCGGCCTCGCTGCGGGCGTCGCGGCGCGCGGCTTCGGCGGTCTCCAGCCGGGCCTGGGCCTGGGCCAGGTCGCGCCCCAGGCGATTGATCTGGTTCTCGCCGCTGAACGCTTCGCTGATCGGCTCCACCAGAGCGCCCAGCAAGGCTTGATCGTCGGCCGCCCACTCGCGGTGGCTGTAGAGCGCCACCACGGCCAGCGCGCCGAAGCGCTGCTTGTCGGAAAACAAGGGCGCGATCAGGGTCGGGCCAATGGGGCCGAGGCCGGCGGCGCCGGATAACCGGCGCAGTTCCGGGGCATGGTCGGCCGGGGTCAGCCGGGTGATCGTGTTCTGGGTCAGGGCGGCGCGCAGAGCCGGCATATCGGCGGCGGAGAAGAAGGTGCCGGGGATAAATTGCTGGCGCGAGAGATCGTAAGCGCAGGTCAGACTGCACATCCCCAAGTTGTCCGGCGGCGAGATCAGGACGCACAACTCCGCCCGGCAAGCATGGGCCACGGCCAGGGTCGCGATTTGGGCCAACTCATCCGGATTGGAGGAGGTGTTAAGTGAAGCGAGGGCGACCGCGGCTTTGGGGTCGAGCCCACGGCGTCCCGGGGCCTCTGCCGGGGTGACTGGGGGCGCTGCCAGGGCGGGCGGAGGCTCGTCCGCCAGAGCGCGGCGTTGGACCAGCGCCGCGAAAAGCGGCACGGCGATCAGTTGTGTCAACCGGACCGTGCCCGGCAGGCTCGTATCCGGCCAGAGGAAAGTGACATGCAGGATCTGGCCGGCGAGCAGCACCAGCAGCATGGCCACACCGAGCGGCCAGTGGGTGGGCCGGCGCGCCAGCAGGGGCAGCAGCCCCAGGCCGGTCAGCGCGACTTGCGCCCAGCCCCAGAGCGTGTCTTCGGTGGTGCCGTTGAACGCGGTCGTGCCGGCGGCGACGGCGGCGCTCCAGTTAACCCACGTCACGCCCGCGGCTAAGAGGACGAGCAGGCCCACACCAAGCGCGGCGGCATCGGCGGGCCGGGAGCGGTGAGGGAACGCGGCGGCCCACAGCCAGAGCAGCACCAGCAGGGTATCGACACTGCGCGCCAGCGGTGGGAGGAGCAGCCCGCCGTCCAGCGGCTGGCCGTTGAAGAGGGGCAGGGCGGCCAGCAAGGTGGCCGCCAGGGAGGCCAGGACCAGCAGGGCAGAGAGGCCGGCGGCCCAAGCCAAGCGGCCGGCCGCGGGGGAGTGAGCGCGCCGCCAAGCGGTCACGGCGAGGGCGGTTTGCAGAGCGAACAGCAGGACCAGGTGATACACCAGGCTGCCGGGCAATTCGCCGATCAGGACGACCGTTTGGGGCAGGACAACATCCATACGCTGGGTGTGGGGTAGCGTGGCAAACCAATCCAAAACGATTATAGCATAGCGATATTTAAGGAAGCGGCGCCGGCGGGCGGGTGGGCCGCCGGGGGTGATTGCGCGTTGACAATCTCAGTAAGTTAAGTAAAATAGCGAAGCCAGCCGGAAGTCATTCACGGTTGGTGCAGGCCGAAGTGGCGGAATTGGCAGACGCGCTACGTTCAGGGCGTAGTGGCCGCAAGGTCGTCTGGGTTCAACTCCCAGCTTCGGCACTGACCCACGTGAGTGGGACAAAATCCCGGTCCGCCGGGATTTTTTGTTGGTGGCGCCGCGGCCTGGCGCCGGGAGGCGGTTGTGGGAACGCGCCCAAATCGAGACAACTCGCGTCCGCCGTTAACGTGGCAGCAAGTGGCGGTCATCGTCGGCGTGGTGGGGGCGGCGGCGATGGTGGTTGATTTTAGCCAGCGGTTGGCCGCTTCGCAGCGCCTGGTAGAGTCGGCCAATGTGGCGGCCAGCGAAGTGGCGCAGTTGGAACGTGAGCAAGCGGCGCTGGCGACGCAGGTGGCTTATGCGACGACGGATGCGGCGGTGATTGCGTGGGCGCACGAGCAGGGGAAGATGGTACGGGGCGGGGAGATCTTGGTGGTGCCGGTGGTGCCGACGGTGGTGATCACACCGGTGGCGCCGGCGGTCGCGTTGGCTACGCCGCCGCCGAATTGGAGTTTGTGGTATGCCGCGTTCTTCGAGCCGGTGGCAGCACGCGTTTTGCCTTGACGGGTTAAGGGGCGTGTGATATATTAAGAAAGCGCCGGGGAGACCGGCGCATATTTATCGGTGCGGGGTAGAGCAGAGGCAGCTCGTCGGGCTCATAACCCGGAGGTCGTTGGTTCGAATCCAACCCCCGCTACTAAAATGAAAATCGGAGACCGTCGGGTCTCCGATTTTTGTTTACCTGGCTGTCTGCAATCCGTGCGTCTGACCCCCAAAAGGAGAGACGCAAATGGATCACAGCTCGTCGGGTTCGCACGGTTCGATGGGCCTGAAAAAGGCCATCCTCGGCTTCGTCCAGGCGAAAGAAGCCGAGGCCTTAAGCCCCCGCACCATCCAGTCGTATCAACTACATCTGGAAACATGGGCCCAATATATGGGGGAGCGTTCTGTCAACGGAATCACGGCCCAAGACGTTCGCGCCTACCTCGCCTACTTACGCACCGAGTACGTC
>JAGOBN010000289.1 GCA_017999235.1 Anaerolineales bacterium
GGCATCGTCCACTACGCCCCCAACAGCCGGCGCGATTATGACTGGGGCCATGACGCCCCGGTCCCCAGCCGCGCCGACACCTGGCTCAACTTCCCCGACCTGAGCGGCCCGGCCCGGACGATGACGTGCGCGGACTGGGGCGGCGGGGACCTGCGCGCCCACCACCGCTGGTGGTTCCTGCGCTTCCCGCACCGGCTGGGCCGCGCGCACGGCGTCAGCTTCAATTGGTGGGAGTACGTGATCGACCCGAACCGGGTGCCTTAAGCCAGCAGCCGCTCGATGACGGGCGCGAAGCCGGTGAGATCGGTGAGCGCCCGGAATTCAGCCCGCGCCTGCCCGACGATGAGCGTGGGGACCTGGTTGAGGGTGTGGTGCCGGTGGCGGAGGTCTTCCAGGTTGCCGTGATCGGAGGTCAAGACGATCAGGCCCGTCTCGTCATCCCACGCCTCCAGCACGCCGGCCATGACCGTGTCCAGCGTCTCCAGCGCGCGCACCCCCTCCGCCAGCGTGCCGCGATGCCCCAGATAATCCGTCAGCCAGTGCTCAAAAAAAGCGAAGTGGTAGGCGCGCGCGGCCTGGGCCAGCCGCCGGCCGGCCTCGCGCGCCGCGTAGAGCGGCACGTCGGTGAGACTGAGTTCGCGATGCCAGCCGTGGCCGGTGAAATCCACACTGAAGGCGCGGCCGGCGCGCACGTCGTCCACGTCCATCAACCGGTAGCCGGCCCGCGCAAACGCCAGCGGCACCGCCGAATAGCTGCGCCGGCCGCTGGCAATGGCCTCAAAGTAGCGCGGCGGGTAGCCGCTCAGCAAGGCCGCCTGCCGCCCCTGCGCCCGCAGCCGCGTTAATAGCGATCCACGCTCGATGAGCGCCGCCACCGCCGCGTTGGGCTTCGGCCCCCAGTGGCCGCCCACGGCTTGCGGCGCGTTCACGCCCGTGAGGATGGCGGCCTGGCCGGTGGCCGATTGCGGCGGGCCGGCCACGCCCAAGCCGGCGTCGGTGGGGATGAACAGCGCGCGCTCGGTCTCCAGGCGCGGGGTATCCGCCAGCCAGCGCCGGCCGGCGGTCAGGCTATGCAGGGTCGGCAGGTCCGCGGCCGCCCAGGGGTTCTGGGCGGGGTCGGCGGCGCCCAGCCCGACCCCATCCAGAAACATAAAGAGGATCGTCGCGACGGACATGGTGATGGACAGCGGAGCCTGGTCAGGCGTCGGCCGTCCGCCGTCGAAAGTAATACCACGCGGAGGGGCGGCCGTGGCCCTGCTCGTAATGGGTGAGGGTGAAGCCGGCCGCGAACTCGGCTTCCACTTGTGCGCGCGTCAACCCCCACAAGGCGCGCGCCGGGTCCGGCTGAAACGCGTACAAGAGCAGCCGGGCGGCGGGCCAGAGCAGCCCGCTTAGGCCGGCCACATAGCGCCGGCGCCCGGCCTCATCCAGCGCGTGATAGCACCCCATATCCAGCGCCAGGTCATACGGGCCGGGCAAGGCCAGCGCCGCCAGCCGCGTGACATCGCCCACGGTGAGCAGCGGGGCCGGGGTCAGGCCGCGCGTTTTCCGCCGCGCCTGGGCGATGGCGGCCGGGACAAAATCCACGCCCGTCACGTGCCAGCCGCGCTCCGCCAGATAACGGACGTTGGTGCCGGTGCCGCAGCCCAGGTCCAGCGCGCGGCCGGGCGGCGCCGCGGCCACGGCCCGCGTGAGTTCGGGGGCCGGCACGCCGGAATCCCAGGGCGGCCGGCCACGCAGATAGAGCCAGAAGAAGGTCCACCAGCGGCGCATACCGGCTGCTACCCGGTAGGCCCGTCCGGCATGCCCAGCGCGGTGCGGACGGCGCTGGCGTCCAGGCTGCCCATCGACCGCCACACCTCTTGGCCGGCAGCGTCGAAAAGCACGAAGGTGGGGGTGACCCGCAGGCCCAGCTGGGTCCCCAGCTCGCGGCCGGCCGTCGAGCCGACGTCGAGCCGGATCACTTTGAGGTCATCTTTGAGCTCGCGCTCGAGGGTATCCAGCGTGGGCTTGGCGGCCAGGCAGGCCACGCAGTATTCGGAATAGAACTCCACCAGCACCGGCCGTTCCGCCGACCGGATCACCAACTCCGCCTCCGCCAATTCCTGCGTTGTCCCCGGGCCGGGGCGCAGCCCCAGCCAGGCCGCCCCCAAGGCGGCGGCGACGATCACCCAGGCGGCCGCTTTGCGCCGGCTCCAGCCGGTATAAAAGAACAACGCCGCCAGACCCAGCAGGGCCGCCCCGGCCGCCAGCAGAAACGAGTACTGGTTAAAGGGATTGAGGGCGGTCACACCCGGCTCCTTTCTCACGCCCGGCGCGCCCCAGCGCGCGGTTGGTTGAGTTTCGTTGACAATGCCCCACCCCCATGTTACCATCCCGCCCGCGCAAATTTCAAAGTCCGATCCACCGCATTCGCCTGCAAAATGCGCCGGCCCACCGGCAGCCCGGTCCGGCGCTTGAGTTCCCCATCGCGCCACCTTAACCCACCCGGGAGGCATTGGATCGCATGAAAGAGTACGGGACCGATAAAATCCGGAACGTCGCGCTCGTCGGCCATAGCGGCTCCGGCAAGACCACACTCGCCGAGTCGTTTTTGCTGAACACGGGCGCGCTCTCGCGCCCAGGCAAGGTGGAAGACGGCACCACCGTGTCCGACTTTGAAGACGAAGAACGCCGCCGCAAGATCTCCATCTCCACCGCCGTCATCCCGATCGAATACCACGACCACAAGATCAATGTGCTCGACACACCCGGCTTCACCGACTTCGTCGGCGAGGTCAAGTCCGCCCTGCACGTGTGCGAGGCGGCCGTGGTGGTGGTGGACGCCGTGGCCGGCGTGGAAGTGGGCACCGAGCTGGTCTGGAATTACTGCGACGAATACAAGCTGCCGCGCTTCGTGATCATCAACAAGCTCGACCGGGAGAACGCCAACTACCAGCGGACCCTGACCCAGATTCAAGAGCGGCTCAAGGCCAAGCTGGTGCCCGTGCAGCTGCCCATCGGCGAGCAGGCCGGCTTCAAGGGCGTGATCGGCCTGCTGTCCATGAAAGCGCGCCTGGGCAAGGGCGATCAGTTGAGCGCGATCCCGGCCGATCTGCAGGCCGCGGCCGACAAGGCCCGTGTCACCCTCATGGAGGCCGCCGCCGAGGGCGATGACGCCCTGCTGGAAAAATATCTGGGCGGTGAAGAACTGACCCAGGATGAGATCGTGCATGGCTTCCACAACGCCGTGAAGGCCGGCCTGTTCATCCCGGTCTTCGTGGCGGCCGGCGGGCCCAGCATCGGCATTATCCCGGTGCTGGATTCACTCCTGCGCTACCTGCCTTCGCCGGCCGAGCGGCTGCCCATCGCCCACGGCAAGGCCGGCGATCAGGCGCTCAAGAACATCGACTCCGATCCGCTGTGCGCGTACGTCTGGAAGACCACGGCCGATCCGTTTGTGGGCAAGCTGACCTACGTGCGCGTCTTCTCCGGCGTCCTGCATGCCGACGGCCGCATCTGGAACCACCACACCAGCACCGAAGAACGCGTCGGCTCCACCAGCCTGCCGCGCGGCAAAGAACTCATCGGGGTCAAGCACCTGCATTCCGGCGATATCGGCGTGCTGGCCAAGCTGACGGCCACCCATACCGGCGATTCGCTGGGCGACAAGACCGCGCCGCTGACGGTGGACCGCCCCCACTTCCCGCGGGCGCTGTACGCCGTGGCGGTGCATCCCAAGACCCAGGCCGACGGCACCAAGATCAGCCCCACCCTCACCCGGCTGTGCGAAGAAGACCCGACCCTGCATTGGCGCCAGGAAAGCTCCACCCGCCAGACCATTCTGGAGGGCATGGGCGACCAGCACATCGACGTGGCCGTGCGCCGAGCGGAGAGCAAGTTCGGCCTGGGCCTGATCGTGGACCTGCCCAAAGTGCCGTACCGCGAGTCCATCACCAAGAAGGCGGACGGCCACCACCGCCACAAGAAGCAGACCGGCGGCGCCGGCCAGTTTGGCGAGGTCTTCCTGCGCATCGAGCCGCTGCGCGACGGCGAGGCCTATGAGTTCACCGACGAGCTGGTGGGCATGAGCTTGTCCAAGAGCTACCTGCCGCCCATCGACAAAGGCATCCGGGCCACCTTGGAGCAGGGCGTCATCGCCGGCTACCCAGTCTCGGCCGTGCGCGTGATTGTGTACGACGGCAAGGAACACGCGGTGGACTCCAAGCCGATCGCGTTTGAGGTGGCCGGCCGCGAAGCCTTCAAGAAGGCCGTGGAAGCCGCCAACGCCGTGCTGCTGGAGCCGATTGTGCGGCTGCAGGTGACCGTGCCGGAAAGCAACATGGGCGACGTCTTGGGCGACCTGAACACCCGCCGGGCGCGCGTCCAGGGCATGGACCAGGACGGCGGCAAGAGTGTGATTACGGCCGAGGTGCCGCTGGCCGAAGTGCAGCGCTACGTCACCGACCTGCGCTCGCTCACCGGCGGCCGCGGCGTGTTCGAGATGACCTTTGAGCGCTACGACGTGGTGCCCAGCCACATCGCCCAACCCATCATCGCCGCGCACAAGAAGGAAAAGGCGGCGGAGAGTGATGAGTAGTGGGCAGTGATTAGGGGTTAGTGATCAGGGCCGGGCGGCTGAGACGCTGACCCGGCCTTTTTGTTTCCGAGGCCCAGGCGGGTTCAGCGTTGGGCGGCCTCACGGTGACGGCGTGCGGGTCGGCAAAAGAAGCGCATTCGCCGGGGGCTGATCCACCACACACCGAAAGCCGATATTGTCATAGCCCCGGTTTGGGTCGCGGCCCAGGCGGTTGGCGGCGCGCGTGAACTGCGGGTCGGTGGCAAAGGCGCCGCCCCGCGCCACCCGCTCGGTCCCGGTCTCCGGGCCGGCCGGCGCCTGGCGCGGCGCGACGGCGTAATATTCCGGGTCGTACCAATCCGCCACCCACTCCCAGACGTTGCCGGCCAGGTTGAGCACGCCCAGCGCGTTCGCGCCGCCGGCGAAGGCATCCACCCGGTCCGTGTCGCTGCCCTCCGGCCGGCCGAAGTTGCCGCGCCCGAGGTCGAGGTCATTACCCCACGGGTAGCGCCGGCCATCCGGGTAGCGGGCCGCGTACTCCCACTCCGCCTCGGTGGGCAGGCGGCCGCCGGCCCAGGCGCAGTAGGAGATCGCTTGCGCGTGGGTGACGTTCACCATCGGATAATCGGCGTAGCCGGGATTGGCGTAGTAATCAAGCCGCGTGCGCGCCGCGCTGGACAGCGGCAGGCTGCACGCGCCGGCCGCCACGCACAGTGCGTAGCGGGCGTTGCTGACCTCGGTGGTCTCCATCCAAAAAGCGGCCAGCGCCGCCGGGTGCGCCGGCCGCTCCCACCGTTCCGCCTGGGGATCCGAGCCAGGCGGCGAGCCCATGATAAATTCGCCGGCCGGGATAAAGGCCAGCGGCGCGAGCGGGCTATACGGCGTGGACGAGGGCGGCAGGGCGATCAGGGGGGTCGGAGTCGCCCCGCCGCTGGCGGGGCTTATCGTCGCCCCGCCGCTGGCGGGATCTATCGGCGTCCCGCCGCTGGCGGGATCTGTCGTCGCGGCTGGCGCGGGAACGCGGCTGGGAGCGCCGAGGGTGGGTTCGGGCGCCACCGGGGTCAGCGTCGGCTCCGCGCCGGCGCCGGCCGCGATGATGGGCGTGGGCGTGGCGGCGGTGGGGCTGAGCGTGGGGCGCGGGGTTAAGGTAGGGACCAGCGTGGGCAGGGGCGCCAGCGGCGCTGGCGCGCACGCCGTCAGACCGAGCAGGCCGATCAGGACCAGCAGCCACCGCATGGCCGGCTAGGATTTCTTCCGCCCCGGCCGGCGCTTGCCGCGATACGCGTCCACCTTCAGCACATGCACCTGGCAGACCTCGGCC
>JAGOBN010000290.1 GCA_017999235.1 Anaerolineales bacterium
GCCGGCTCCCGGGCCGGCGCGGGGACCCGGATCGGTATTTGCGTGGCGAGCAGCTGTTGACGCAGATCAGCCTGGGCGAAGCGGCCCAGCGAAGGCGGTCCGGCCGCGGTGCGCGACCCCGCCCGGGCCGGCGGCCAGGCCGCCTGCGCCAGCGTCTGCAGATCCGGGCTTTCGAGGCGCAGCGCGCAGCACACCAGCTCCGCCAGCGCGCGGGCCAGGTCGGTTAAATCCCCGCCCTGCAAAACGACGCGGGTCAGGCGCAGGTGCGTGTTCATCGCCTGCCGGATCAGGGCGCCCTCCCGGTCCACCAGGCGGCGCAGGATGGCCTCGGTTAACTCGACGTAGCGGAATTCGTACGGCACTTCAATGACAGGCAGGCGCGCGCGGTCGGCGGCCTGGAGCAGCGCGGCCGGCAGGCTGGTCACCGCGCCCAGCGGCGAGAACACGATCCCGGCGATCCCCAGGGTATGCAATTGCTCAATCAGATCAGGCTGCCGGCCGAGGTCGGACACCAGGACCTGGGCGTCCGAGAGCAGCAGCTCGCCGCCTTTGACCCAGCGCGGGATATCGGGGATTTCGACGATGTGGACCCACTGGATGGGGCGCTGCAACCCGCCGGCGCCGGCCAGCACGCGGGCGGTGTGGAAGACCTCCAACTGCAGCGCTTCCGCGACGGTGAAGGGGATGGAGAGGGCGGCCATGGCGATTCCCGGCAAGTGAAGCGGGAATTATATATGAGGCCGCCCGCCCGACAGCGGCTGGGCGCGGGTTAGTGGCGCGGTGTGCCGCCGCGCCGGCGCGGCTGCGGGGGGGGGGCGTCGTTGCGGTCGCCAAAGGCGCTGTACCGGCTTTGATAGCCGCCGACGACCGGCCCGCCGGGCTTGCGGCCCGCGGGTTTACGGCTCGGGCCGCTCACGCCCGCGCCAAAAGCGCTGAAGCGGCTCTGGGGCTGGCCGGCCGGCGCTTCGCGCTTCTGGGCCGGGTTGACCGTCAGGGCGCGGCCGGCCAGGGCCTGCTGATGAAACCGGCCGATGGCGGCCTGGGCTTCCGCGGGCGTGCTCATGGTCACGAAGGCGAAGCCCTTGGACTGGCCGCTGGCCTGATCCTTGATCAGATCGACCGCGATCACTTTGCCGGCCTGGGCGAACAAGTGCCGGATCTCGGATTCCGTGGTGGCATAGGCCAGATTGCCGACGTAGAGTTTGGTGTCCATCACATTCACTTTCCTGAGTGGGCCGGCTGGACCACGGCTGAAATTCCAGCTCGGTGCAGCGCGGCGGCCGGGTGCGGCCGGCCTGGTTTTATTTTGAGTTTTGTCTTGGCAAGGAGCGCCACTGCATCGGGCGGATTTGAGCTTCAGCCGAACAGCCAACGCGGGGAGCCGGTTGGCGCGGGAGGCGACCGTGGCGGTGAAACAGCGCTGGGGCACAGGCGGGGAAGCCGGCCCCGGCCTGTGCTCCAGCTCCCGGCGCGCCCCCTGCGGAGCGCGCCGGTAGTTGCTTAAGGGTTAGAAGCGGCGATCGTCGCGCCGGCCGCCACCACCTGAGCCGCCGCGTTCTTCGCGGGGCTTGGCGATGTTGACCGTCAGCTGGCGGTTGCTCATCGAGTAGGCATTGAACATGCTGATGGCCTTTTGGGCCTCAGCTTGTGTGCCCAGAGTGACAAAGGCGAAGCCTTTCGACCGGCCGCTGTCGCGATCCTTGATCAGAGCGACTGACGTGACGTTGCCGGCCTGCGCGAACAGCGTGCGCAGATCTTCTTCCGTTGTCCCATAGTCCAAATTGCCTACGTATAACTTGACGTCCATTCCGATGTCCTCACTCCGGCAGGGCCGGGGGAAAAAAAGGGCCGCCATCCCATAAGAGGTTTGGCGGCCGGTACCACACAAATCCGGTTATCTGAGCCTTTAGATTGTATCACGCTTTCGGCCCGGCCGCCGGCGCGTGAATCCGGGGCGCCAAACCAAGCCCGCCCGCTGCTCCCGGGCGGGATCCTAAAACGCCTGGAGTAAGATAAGGTCCATAGATAGCGCGAGACGGGGAGGCCGGCCGTGTCCACTCATAATGATGATTATTATGCGCTGTGGCGCGCCGCGCCCGACGGCTTCGGCCTGTTGGACGGTCAGGGCCGTTTCGTGGACATCAATGAAGCCTATGCCGCCCTGCTGGGCTACCCCCGGGCCGAGCTCCTGGGGCGGCGCCTGGCGGAGGTGGAAGCGCCGGAGACCCTGGGGGGCGCGGCCGGCTCCCTGGCGGAACTGCGGGCCAGCGGGGCCGGCCGCTTTGAAACCCGGCAGCGCGCGCGCGACGGGCAGTTGGTGGACCTGGAAGTCAGCGCTCAGTATGACGCGGCCCGCGACCGCTGGGTCTTGTTGGTGCGGGATATCACCGCGCGCCGCTGGGCCGCCGAACTGCTGCAGCAGCGCACCCAGCAATTGGGGGAACGCACCGTGGAATTGGGGGAGCGCCTCAAGGAACTGCGCTGCCTGTTGGAGCTTTCCAACTTAACGGCCACGCCGGATCTGCCCCTGAGCGAGGTCCTGCCCCGCGCGCTGGACTTGCTTCCGCCCGCCTGGCAATACCCGGCCTTGACGGCGGCCGAGTTGACGCTCCCGGGCGTCCGCTATGCCACCGCCAATTTTCGGCTGACGCCCTGGCGTCTAACCTGTCCACTGGAAGCCGGCGACCCAGCCGCCGGCCAACTCACGCTCGTGTATTTGGAGGCGCGGCCGGCCAGCAGTTATGAAGGCCCGTTCTTGCCGGAGGAGCGCCTGCTGCTGGAAGCGGTGGCGCAGCGGCTGAGCGGCATCATCCAGCGGCGGCGCGCCGAAGAAGCCCTCCGGCTGCGGGAGATGAGCCTGAACTCGCTGCTGGACTTGAGCCAGCGCGCCCCCGACCTGCCCGAGAGCGACATTATTCAGCTGGCGCTGGAAGAAGCCGAGCGGCTGACCCTCAGCCAGATTGCGTATCTGCACTTCGTCAACCCCGACCAAGACTCCATCCAGCTCTACACCTGGTCCCGGCAAACGCTGGCGCAGTGCCAGGCCGCCTACGCCGCGCATTATCCGCTGGCGGCGGCCGGGGTGTGGGCGGATTGCGCCCGCCAGAAGCGCCCGGTCATGCACAACGACTATCAAAACCACCCCGCCAAAAAAGGCTATCCGCCGGGGCATGCCCATCTGGTCCGCCACCTCAGCGTGCCGGTGGTGGAAAACGACCGCGTGAAGCTCATTCTGGGGGTGGGCAATAAGCCCGCGGCCTATGACGCCGCCGACGTGCGGCAGCTGCAGTTGACGGCCGAACATCTCTGGCGCATTGTGCAGCGCAAGCGGGCCGAGGAGGCCGCGCGGCGGGAGGCGGAACGCGTGGCCACCCTGGCGCGGGTGGCGGCGCGGCTCAACGCCCAATTGGATTTGCCGGCGGTGTTACAGACCGTGTGCGCGGAGACGGCGGGGGCGCTGGGGTTTTCCGCCGCCAGTGTGAGTTTGCTGGCCGGCGATACGCGCACCCTGGAACCCGTCGCCGCCTGGACGGAGGCCGCCCTCCCCGGCGCGGCGCTGCCGCCGGAGGCGCTTACCTGGCTGGCGGAGGCGCCGGAGGACGCCGACGTGGTGGTGCGGCCGCCGGGGCCGGCGCAGCCTTGGGCCGGCGCCCTGGCCGCCGCCCGCCTGACGCATGCCGGCCAGGCGCTGGGCGTGTTGGCCGCCTATACCGCCGCCGCGTCCTTCGCCTGGGCGGAAGAGGAGACGGCCCTGCTGCGCGGCCTGGCGCATCAAGCCGCGCAGGCCATCGTCAACGCGCGCCTGTTCGCCGAGGTCTCGCTCAGCCGGGAGCGCCTCCAGGCTTTGTCGCGGCGCCTGGTGGAAGTTCAGGAAGCGGAACGCCGCCATATTGCGCGTGAACTGCATGACGAGGTGGGGCAGGTGCTCACGGCCGTCAAGATCAACTTGCAGACCCTGCGGCGGCAGCCGGCGCTGGCTCCGTCGGTCCCGCGCCTGGATGAGACCATTGACACCGTGCAGCGCGCGCTGGAGCAGGTGCGGAATCTGTCGCTGGATTTGCGCCCGTCCATTTTGGATGATCTGGGGCTGGGGGCGGCGCTGGAGTGGTACGCCCAGCGCCTGACGCAGGCGGCCGGCCTGGAGCTGCATCTCGCCCTGCCCGAGGCCGCGCCGCGCTGGTCGCCGGTGATTGAGATCACGTGTTTCCGCGTGGCCCAAGAAGCGCTCACCAATATTTTGCGGCACGCCGGCGCCCGGCAGGTGTGGATTGAGCTACAGCCGTCCGCGCGCGAGCTGCGCGTGCGGGTCCGCGATGACGGCCAGGGCTTTGACCCCGCCGCCGCGCGCCAGCGCGCGGCCCGCTTCGGGGCCAGCGTGGGGCTGTTGAGCATGGCGGAGCGCGTGGCCCTGGCCGGCGGCCAGTTGGAGATCGAGTCCGCGCCCGGGCAGGGCGCCAGCGTGACCGTGCGCTTTGTGGCTCCCGCGCTCCGCTGAGAGAGTGGAGTCCGCCGGGGGTCCGCGCGAAGGAGGCCCTATGCCGGTACGCATCTTGATGGTAGACGACAGCCCGCGCTTTCTCGAATCCGCCGAGCGCTTTCTATCCGCAGAACTCGGCCTGGCCGTGATCGGCAGCGTCTTGTCCGGGGCGGAAGCTCTGGAGCAGGCGGCCCGCTTGCGGCCGGACCTGGTGCTGATGGATGTGGCCATGCCCGGCCTCGACGGCCTGGAGACCACCCAGCACCTGAAGGCCCAGCCGGCGCCGCCGCGCGTGATCATCCTGACCCTGTATGACACCCCCAAATACCGCGACGCGGCCCAGCACGCCGGGGCGGATGGCTTTGTCCCCAAAGCCGACTTTGGCGAGAAACTCCTGCCGCTGATCGACGCGCTGTTTCCCGGCCGCGCGCAGTCAGACGCCGGGCCGGCGCCCCGGCTGCATACCCGCCCGCTGACCGAGCCGCTCCCGCGCCCGGCGCCCGCCCCGCACAGCGCCTGGATGTCCTCGTTAAAGACCCGCGTGGTCATCCTGGCGGGCGGGGAGGGCGCGCGCCTGGGGGTGCTCACCGCCCGCCGCGCCAAGCCGGCCGTGCCGTTCGCGGGCAAATACCGGATTATTGATTTTGCCCTCTCCAACTGCGTGAACTCCGGGCTGTTTGACGTGCTGCTGCTCACCCAGTACCGCCCGCACTCCCTCAACAAACACATCGGCGTCGGCCGGCCCTGGGACCTGGACCGCGGCTTTACCGGCGGGATCCGCCTGCTGCAGCCCTACAAGGACCGCGGCGCCACGGATTGGTACGCCGGCACGGCCGACGCCCTCCTCCAGAACCTTGCCTTCATCAAGGACAATCACCCGGATCTGGTGCTGGTCCTGGCCGGCGACCACATCTACCAGATGAATTACGGCCCGCTGCTGGCATTCCACACCGAACACCAGGCCGATCTCACTGTGGCGGCCGTCAACGTCACGTTGAACGAGGCCCCGCGCTTTGGCATTCTGACCACCGACGACCAGCACCGGGTGACGCGGTTTCTTGAGAAGCCGGCCCAGCCGCCCGGCACCCTGGCGTCGATGGGGATTTACGTGTTCAACCGCAAGGTTTTGGAGGCCAGCCTGCACGCCGACCGGGCCGATCGCGCCTCCGCGCACGATTTTGGCCAGGACATCATCCCGCGCCTGGTGCGCTCCGGCCACCGGGTCCTGGCCTATCCCTATGACGGCTATTGGATGGATGTGGGGACTCTGGACTCGTACTGGCGCGCCCACATGGATTTGCTCCGCCATCCCCCCGCGCTGGATCTGAACGACCGGTCCTGGGTGATCCACACCCGGTCGGAGGAGCGGCCGCCCATGCTGATCGAGCGCGGC
>JAGOBN010000291.1 GCA_017999235.1 Anaerolineales bacterium
CGCATCAAGCCCAGTATATGTTCGACACGTTTGGCAAATTCCCGGCCACCGTGCCGACGATTTTCTCGCTGATGTATCTCCAAAGCCATCATCTGGATTTGGAATACTACGACAAGTTTTTCCTGCCGGGCGCGTATCTCGGCACTCACGCCGAGCATCTGCGGACCTGGCACGGCTTGGACGAGCGTTAGCGGGGCCGGCGGGATCCAGGGGCCGGGGTTATCCCCCGGCCAGCTTGACCTTGTGCCCCAAGGTCCGCAGCACCTCGGCCAGCTTCTCGCGATCCTGGCTTTGAATCTCAATCACCCCGTTTTTCACGGTCCCGCCCACTCCCAACGCCTGCTTAAGCGTTTTCGCCAGCGCCGCCAAATCCGCCTCCCTCAGCCGGAGACCGCGCAGCACCGTGACCCCTTTGCCGCCGCGGCCTTGGCTCTCGCGGTGCAAGGCGATGACGGCCGGCCCCGGCGGCGGTTGCGGCGCGCGGACCGGCCGCGGCGGGTCTTTGCGCTGATCCCCGGTTTCAGAAGACCAGACCTTGCGGGAGTTGGTTTTGGACATGGAGAGGCTCCTGGCCGCGACGAGGTTTGTCTTGAAGGCGCTGCGCGATACCGGCGTCCCAGAACCACGCGGCCAGCCCGTCTCAAAAAAGTATACCCGAGTCAACCACGCTTCACGGGTCAGGCGAAACCGAACAGCGCCTCCCGCATGAGCGGCCGCAGCCGCTCCAGCCTGTCGGCCGAAACCTGACACCGTCAACCCGAATATATGACAATCAGCACTTTCCAGATCCCCACCGATACCATAATAGTAAGCGACCGACTCGCACACAACCCAATGCCAGGCCCGCGCCGCTGACAGCGGCCAGAAAGCTGCATGTCCCCTGATTCCCGGTCCCAGACCCGCCCCCGCTTCCTCGGTCAGTTGGATTGGCGCGCCCTCGGCTTCGGCTTATTGTTGCCCAGCCTGGCGGTATTGGCCGCCCTCCTGATTGGCGCGCTGGTGCTCGGGGTCCTGCAGGTCAACCCCCTGACCGCCTATGCGGCGCTGATTGGCGGCGCGTACGGCAACGCCGCCGGCCTGACCCAGTCCGCGGTTAAGGCCACGCCCCTGCTCCTGGTCGGGCTGGGCA
This sequence comes from Anaerolineales bacterium, assembly GCA_017999235.1. Next base: position 1,130 of record JAGOBN010000291.1, read on the forward strand.
TTGTCATCGCTTTCCGCGCCAACGTCATTAACATCGGTGCGGAAGGCCAGATCATGCTGGGCGCGCTGGCCACCACCTGGTTTGCGCTGACCTTTCGCACCTGGCCCAGCTGGGTGCTGATCCCCGGCACCTTGGCGGCCGGCTTCGCGGCCGGCGCGCTGTGGGGCTTTATCCCCGGCCTCCTGAAAGCCCGGCTGCGCGTCAATGAAATTCTCAGCACCGTGATGATGAACGCGATCGCCGTGCAGCTCATGAACTTTCTGCTGCGGGAAGTCCTCATTGATCCCGCCGAAGTGGCGGCCGGCACCTTTATTGCCCAATCCGAGCGGCTGCCGGCCGAGTCCTGGCTGCCCCGCCTGGTGCCGCAGACGCAGCTGCACGCCGGCGCGATCCTGGCGGTGGTGCTGGCGGTCGGCGTCTACATCTTTTTGTGGCGCACCACCGTGGGCTACCGCATCCGGGCGGTGGGCCAGAACCCCGACGCTTCGCGCTACGCCGGCATCCCCGTGCCGTTCTATCAGGCGCTGGCCCTGACCCTGGCCGGCGGCTTCGCGGGCTTGGCCGGCGGGATTGAGGTGCTGGGCATCCACCACCGGCTGCTGGAAGGCGTCTCCAGCGGCTACGGCTTCACGGGCATCGTCGCGGCCCTGTTTGGCAAATTGCATCCCCTCGGCCTGGTCCCGGCCGCTTACATCTTCGGCAGTCTGCTGGTCGGCGCCGACAAAATGCAGCGCGCGGTGCAGGTGCCGTCGGCCCTGGTGGATACCCTGTTGGGCGTGGTGGTGCTGTTCGTCGTCGGCTCGGATTGGTGGGTGCGGCACCGGGCCGCGCGTCAAACCTTCCCCGAGCCGCAGCCGGAGGCCGCCGCCCATGAATGATTTCTGGTCGCTGCCCACACTCATCGGGATCATGTTCTCGGGCATCCGCCTGGCCACGCCGTACCTCTACGCCGCCGTCGGCGAGACCTTCGCGCAGCGTTCCGGCGTGGTCAACCTGGGCGTGGACGGCATCATGCTGGTCGGCGCCTACACGGCCTTTTTCATCGCGCTAACCACCGGCAACCTGTGGCTGGGCCTGCTGGCCGCCGCGGTCGTGGGTCTGTTGACGGGGCTGTTGATGGCCGTCATCAGCGTCACCCTGCAGGCGGAACAAGGGATCAGCGGCATCGGGTTGTACTTGTTCGGGCTGGGCCTCTCCAGTCTGCTGTTTAAGGCCACCATCGGGACGGTCAAGACCATCATCGGGTTCCAGCCGGTCCCGCTCCCATTTTTGAGCGACATTCCGGTGCTGGGCGAGATTTTTTTCCGCCACAATTTGCTGGTCTACGGCGCTTTTCTGCTGGTGCCCATCAGCTGGTGGGTGATTGAGAAGACCACCTGGGGCCTGAAGGTTCGGGCGGTCGGCCAGCATCCCGCCGCCGCCGACTCGGTCGGCGTCAGTGTGACCGCCGTGCGCTACATCTGCGTGGCCCTGGGCGGCCTGCTGGCCGGCGTCGCCGGCGCGTCTCTGTCTATCGCGCTGACCAACCTGTTCCAGGAGAATCTGACCGCCGGCCAGGGCTTCATCGCCGTGGCGCTGGTCTACTTCGGCGGGTGGAGCCCGGTGGGGGTGCTGCGCGGCGCGCTGCTGTTCAGCTTCGTCAACGCCCTGCAATTGTGGATGCAGGTCTTCAATGTCGATCTGCCGGCCGATGTGGCCGTGATGCTGCCGTATCTGCTGACCATCGCGGCGCTGGCCGTCGCCACCAACCGGGTGCGCCAGCCGGCGGCCCTCAACAAGCCCTTTGAGCGCGGGGAAGGCTGACCGCCCCGCGCGCCTGTCGGATTTCACTTTTGCACTTGACTCAGGAGACATTGCCCGCATGAAGACTCGACGCTTGCTTCCCACACTGTTCCTCGCTCTCGCCCTGGTGGCCGCGGCCTGTGCGCCGGCGGCCACGCCCACCCCGGCCGCCGCCGAGAAGTTCCGCGTGGCGGTGGTGATGCCCAGTGCCATCACCGACGCCGCCTTTAGCCAGTCCATGTTCACGGCCCTCAAGACCATCCAGGCCGAAATGGGCGGCGAAGGCGTCTTTGAGATCGCCTACTCCGAGAACATGTTCAAGGTGCCGGATGCGGCCGCCGCCATCCGCGACTATGCCACCCAGGGCTATCAGCTGGTCATCGCCCACGGCTCCCAGTACGGGGCTTCCGTTCAGGAGATCGCGCCCGACTTCCCCAAGACCAGCTTTGCCTGGGGCACCAACGTGGACACCTTCGGCCTGCCGAACGTGTTCGCCTACACCGCCGCCGCTGAAGAAGGCGGCTATGTGAACGGCGTCCTGGCCGCCAAGCTCACCCAGAGCAAGGTCATCGGCGTCACCGGCCCGGTGGAAGTGGGCGACGCCAAGACCTACATCCAGGGCTTCACGGCCGGCGTGGCGGCCACCGACCCGAGCATCCAGGTGAACGCCACCTGGACCGGCTCGTTCTCGGACGTGGCCCTGATGACCGAAGCGGCCAAGACGCACATCGCCGCCGGCGCCGACATCCTGACCGGCTCCTCCCAGTCGGTGGTCGGCTCGATCGGGGCCGCCCAGGAAAACGGCAAGGTGCTGTGGTTCGGCACCCAGTCCGACCAGTCGGCCCTGGCGCCGGCGCTGGTGGTGGCCAGCCAGGTCTATGACTGGACCGGCGTGGTCAAAGACATCATCGCCAAGCACAAGGCCGGCACGCTGGGCGGCGAGGCCTTCACCCTGCATCTGGCCAACGACGGGCTGAAGATCGCCTTCAGCGCCGGCTACACGCTGGCGGCGGAGGCCAAGACCGCGGCCGAGGCCGCCATCGCCGGGATCAAAGACGGCAGCATCAAACCCATTCCTTAACCCGCCTCTCCCGCGCGCCCGCCCCGCTTAACCTGGGGCGGGCGCGCGGTGGTCATCCCCATGTCCAGCGTCGCCACCCCGCCCCGTCTTCAGCAGGTTGCCATGCGCGGCATTGTCAAACGCTTTCCCGGCGTCTTGGCCAATGCCGGCGTCGATTTCGAGGTGGCGGCCGGCGAAGTGCATGCCCTGCTCGGCGAAAACGGCGCCGGCAAAAGCACGCTGATGCGCCAGTTGTACGGCCTGTACCAGCCGGACGCGGGCCAGATCCTGGTGGATGGCCGGCCGCAAGTATTCCGCTCGCCGGCGGACGCCATCCGCGCCGGCATCGGCATGGTCCATCAGCACTTCATGCTGGTCCCGACCCTGACCGTGGCCGAGAACGTGGCCCTGGGCCTGCCCTCCTCGCGCGAGCCGCGGCTGGACCTGGATCGTGTGACCGCCCGCATCCGCGACCTGGCGAAAGCGTATGGGTTGAAGGTCGATCCGACGGCTTACATCTGGCAGCTGGCGGTCGGCGAACAGCAGCGGGTGGAGATTCTCAAGGCCCTTTACCGCGGCGCCAGCCTGCTCATCCTGGACGAACCCACCGCCGTGCTGACCCCGCAAGAAGTGGATGATCTCTTCGTCACCTTGCGGCGGATGACCAGCGAAGGCCACGCGCTGGTCTTTATCTCCCACAAACTGCACGAAGTCCTGGCCATCAGCCACCGCGTGACGGTGCTGCGCGACGGACACGTGGTGGGCGAGCGCGTGACGGCGGCGGTGACGCGGCCGGAACTGGCGCAGTTGATGGTGGGCCGGGAGGTAAAGCCACTGGCCGCCCAAGCCGTGACCGCCGGCGAGCCGCTGCTCAAGCTGGAGGGCGTGCGGGCGCAGGGCGACCGAGGCGATGAAGTGCTGCGGGGCGTCAGCCTGGCAGTGCGCGCCGGGGAAATCCTGGGGCTGGCCGGCGTCTCGGGCAACGGCCAGCGCGAGCTGGCTCAGTGTTTGGCCGGCCTCCGCCCGCTGACGGCGGGCCAGGTCTGGCTGGCCGGCCAGGACGTGACCCGCGCCACGCCGCGCCAGCGCCTGACCGCCGGCCAGGCGTATGTCCCGGAAGAACGCATGCGGGACGGCGCCATCCGCGATTTCAGCGTGCAGGACAACGTGTTCCTGCACGACCACACGGCGCCGGCCTACACACGCGGCCCGTTCCTGAATCTGAGCGCCATGGCGGCGCACGCCCGTACTCTGGTGCAGCGCTTCAACGTCAAGACCCCGTCGCTGGAAACCCCGCTCAAGAACTTGTCCGGCGGCAACATCCAGAAGCTGATCCTGGCGCGCGAGCTCTCCCGCCAGCCCAAGGTTCTGATCGCCGCCCAGCCGACCCGCGGCGTGGACATCGGCGCCACCGATTACATCCACCAGCGCCTGCTGGAACAGCGCGCCGCCGGCACCGCCATCCTCCTCATCTCGGAAGACCTGGATGAAATCCAGATCCTGTCGGACCGCATCGCCGTGATCTACGAAGGCCGGCTGATGGGGATTGTGGCGCGCGGCGAAGCCACGCCCGCGGCCCTCGGCCTGCTGATGGCGGGCGTCCAGCCCGAAGCGCCCGCGGCGGCCGGCGCTCCCGGATAACCCGGGCGGCCAGCCGCCGGACAAAAAATCAACCAGACGGGTAATAGCCAGTTTCTCTAAATCCGGTATACTTCGTCGACTGCGGACCGAAATCCGCGGTGGTTTTGACTGATCGTGCCCGCCAATTGAATAGCAGCTCTTATCCAGAGAGGCGGAGGGACCGGCCCTATGATGCCTCAGCAACCTGTTTCTTATAACAAGGTGCCAAATCCGGCAGGTAGGATGTACCGCAAGGCGCATCTGTATT
>JAGOBN010000292.1 GCA_017999235.1 Anaerolineales bacterium
GTCGGGGGTGGTGAAGTACAGCACCGCCGGCCGGCCGGCTTCCCAGGTCTCCAACCCCGGCGCGCGGGCGGCCGCCCGTCCGCCGGCGGACGGCTGCAGCCGCCAGAGCTGCCAGCGGGTCCAGGCCCAGTAACCGGCCAACCCCAGGCCGCCGAGCGCGGCCGTCAACACCAAGCGCGTGATCAGGTCGTCCATAGCGCTGCGCCTACGCCCGCGGCCGCATGCCGGGGAAGGTGTTGGCCGGCGGCGTCTTGGCAAAGCCCGGCACGCTCAGGCGGTTGAGCCAGTAGTATACGGCGCAGCCGACGCAGAAGCCCAGGAACAGGTTGAGCGCGGCCAGGGCCACCACCAGCCAGGCCAGCCCCCAGCCGAGGCCGGCCAGGTTGGTGAAAAGGGCCAGAACACTGGCCCACAGGAAGACCCCGCCCAAGCCCTGCGCGAAGACGTGCGGCTCCGGGTGGTCGTCCAGCACCTCCGGTTTGACCCAGCCGCGCGGTTTGAGCAGGCCGGCGTAGAGCAGCTTGAAGCCGGGCTGGCGCGTGGCCGCGCCAAATGTCATCACCGCCGCGACCCCGGCCACCAGGGCCGGCAGGTTGAGCACGAAAGCCGCGATCAGCAGCGTGATAATCGTGGCTTGATTTACTTTCAAGGCCGCGTGATCTACCTTGTGAAGCTCTTGGGACATCTTGGAAACTCCTTTATACCGGTTACGAATGGCGGAGTGGGATTACTGATTGGTGATTGCTGATTGTGGATTGCCGCCCAATTACCCAATCATCAATCACCAATTATCAATTCCGCCCCCCCCCCGCAATACTCGGCACAATCATCAGCCGGTCGGCGTCTTTGACGGCGGTGGCCGGCCCTTGCAGGTGGCGCACGTCCTCGTCGTTTAAGAAGATGTTGACAAAGGCGCGCAGGTCGCCGGCCTCGGTGTACAGGTGCGCCTTCAGAGCGGGGTGCCGCGCGGTCAGGTCGTTCAACACCGCGCCCACCGTCGCCCCGCTGACCGTGATCTCGGCCTGGCTGTTGGTGTACGGCCGCAGCGGGGTGGGGATCCGAATCGTCGTCATGCAAACTCCTTCAAATCAAAATAACTGCCAATATCCGCGCGGCCCTACGCTTGGACCGCGAGCCTCTCTTCAATGTAGCCGGACCGATCCTCTTGGAGCTGCCAGGCGCGCGAGCGCGCCGCCTGGCCGTGCGCCACTGTGGTGATCAAATACGAATACCACGGCAGCGCCCAGTCCCGGTCAAAGCCGGATGGCTCGGCCGGATGGTCTGGATGCGAATGAAAAATGCCGATCACATCCAGGCCCTGCCGGGCCGCCTCCTGCTCGCCGCGCAGCATATCCTGCGGGGTCAGCAGAAAGCGATGGTATTGCTCGGCGTCTTCCCAGCGGTTTTCCAGCGTCAGGACCGCGCGCACCTGCCTGCCTTCCGGCGTGGTCTGGCCGAGCAGCAGGCCGGCGCCCTCATTGGGATAGGCGGCTTCCAGATGGGCTTCCAGTTCACGCAGCACGGACGCGGTGATCGTCAGCATAGGGACACTCTAGCGGCTTTGGGCCGGCCGCGAATTGCCTAAAGTGCACGAAAAAGCCGGGCCGATTCGAGGCGGCGGTTATTCCGTCCAAAAGCGGTCGCTCACATATTTAACGCCCGAGTCCGGGAAGAGCGCCACCACCACGCCGGCCTCCAGCTGTTCCGCCGTCCGCAGGGCGGCCACGGCCGCCGCCGCCGCCGAGACGCCCACAAACACGCCCTCTTCCCGCGCCAGCCGGCGCGCCATGGCGTGGGCGGCTTCGGTGCTCACGGCGGCCTGCTCGTCCGCCAGCGCCGGGTCGTAGATGCCCGGCCGCAGCGCGGTGGCCATGTGCTTCAAACCCTCCAGCCCGTGAAAGGGCGCCTCCGGCTGGACCGCGATCAGCTGGATCTCCGGGTTATAGGCTTTGAGCGCGCGGCCGGTGCCGGTGAGCGTGCCGCTGGTCCCCAGGCCGGCCACGAAGTGCGTCACCCGGCCGTCCGTCTGCTCCAATATTTCCGGGCCGGTGGTCTGGAAATGGGCGTGCCAGTTGGCCGGGTTGTCGTACTGATTGGCGTAGAAGTATTTCTCCGGGTGGGCGGCCGCCAGCTGCCGCGCCAGATGGATGGCGCCGTCGGAGCCTTCCAGCGGCGACGATTCCACAAACGTTACGCCTAAAGCGCGCAAGATGGCGAGCCGCTCCGGGCTGGCGTTGGACGGGATGACGAGTTTCACCCGGTGGCCCAGGGCGCGCCCCAGCGTGGCATACGCGATCCCCATGTTGCCGGAGGTCGAATCCAACAGCACCTTGTCCGGCGTCAACTGGCCGGCGGCCTCCGCGGCGCGGATGATGCTCAGCGCCGGCCGGTCTTTCACCGAGCCGCTCGGGTTAAACCACTCCGCTTTGGCGTACAGTTCCACGCTGGCCGGCAGATGGGCGGTCAGCGCCGGCAGACGGATCAGCGGCGTCTGGCCCACCAGATCCGCGAGGTTCCGCTGAACCAGCGGGCGCGCGACTTGAAACCGGGACAGGGTCAACATACCAACACCTCACTGAAGCAACAAAAAACCAGTCAACAAAAACGGCAACCGCTGGTCCGAGTGATCGGAGGCGGCTGCCGCGTCGGCTGGCGAGAGAGTCAACCTTGGGTTAAGGCATGACTAGACGACGGTGGGCCAACGCCTCCGCCTGCTACACATGCATACCTCGCCCAAAAACTTGACAGAAAACATCATATTTCTCTGAAAGGATTATAGCGCGTCCGCAGAAAGTGTCAACGCCGCGTCTTCTTCGTGTGGGACGCGGGCGGAAGCGCCGGGCCGGGCCCCGTAATCGGCGCGCCGAGCTCGGTCAGGATTGCGGCCTGGGCCGCCCACATGCGCGCTTTCTGGGCTCGGGTGGCGTGATCGTGGCCGAGGAGGTGTAAGACGCCGTGTACAACCAACAGTTGCAGTTCCGCCGCCAGCGGATGGCCGCCGGCCTCGGCCTGGGCGGCAGCCCGGGGCAGGGCGATGGCCAGATCGCCGAAATAGCGCACGCCGGCCTCCACCTCATCCGATGGAAATGACAGCACGTCGGTCACGTAATCATGGCCCAGGAAGTCGCGGTTTAGCTGGCGCAAGGCGGCGTCATCGGTGACGCGGATGGTGAGCGTGCCGGGCTGAGGGGCCGCCTGATGGCTCAGCGCCGCGCGGGCCGCCGCGCGCAGTAACGCGGCGGAGACGCGCCGGCGGAAGGCCGGCTCAATTTGGATGGACAGGCGCGGCGGGGTCATTGGAGGCCTGGGGCGGGGCCAGCTCCGGGGCCGGCGCGGCCGGCGTCAATTCTGGATATTGCACGCGGGGATGGAAGACGCCGCGCAGGGTGTTGACGAACGACGCGCGGATCAAATGCAGATCGCGCAGGGTCAGATCGGTGTCGTCCAGCTGGCCCTTGGTCAGCCGGTCGTCCATCAGGCCCTTCACAATGCGGTCGATGTCGTCTTCGGTCTTGGGCCGGTCGGAGCGGGTCTTGGCCTCGCAGCCGTCAGCCAGCATCAGCAGCGCGCTTTCCCGGGACTGCGGGCGCGGCCCCGGGTACGTGAAGCGCGCCGGGTCCACCTTGGCCGCGTCGCCGCCGGCGGCCTCCACGGCGCGCCGATACTGGTACATGGTCATCAACGTGCCGTGGTGCTCGGCGATAAAATCGCGCAGCCGGGTGGGCAGGCGGTGCTTGCGCGCCAGCTCCAGGCCGTCCGCCACATGGCGGATGATCACCATGGCGCTGGTGTCCGGGTCCAGCGAGTTGTGGATGTTCACGCCGTCCAGCTGGTTCTCGACAAAATACTGCGGATGCAGGGCTTTGCCGGCGTCGTGGTAGAGCGCGCCAACGCGCACCAGCATGGCGTTGGCGCCGATGCGTTCGGCCGCCTGCTCGGCCAGATTGGCGATCTGCAGGCTGTGCTGGTAGGTGCCGGGCGCGTTGCGTAAGACAAAGCGCAGCAGCGGATGATCCGGCCGCGAGTACTCCACCAGCTGCAAGCTGGTGGTGACGTCAAACAGGCCGCCCAGCGCGAAGAGCGCCATCAGAGTCACGGCGGCCGAGATGCCGCCGTTCACCAGGCTGGCGGCCGCCAGCTGGGCCAGGCCCACCAGATCGGTGGCCGGGGACGGCAGGCGGAAGACCAGGATGATGCCCATGCCGGCCACGGCGCTGGCCAGGCCGGCCCAGAAGAACAAATCCAGCCGGTCGGCGCGGCCCAGGGTGATGGCGGCCACCAAGCCGCCCAGGGCGATGTAGATGGTCAGCTCCAGGTTGCCGCCGCCGATGTAGCCGGCCAGCGCCCCCATCGCCACGGAGACCGTCATCGCCAGGTTGGGGCCGACCAGCACCGTCAACAGCATGGAGAGCGCGGCGGCCGGGAAGAAATACGGCTGGACGGTGCGGCCCGGGATGAGCAGCTGGGCCGTCAGCAGGAAGGCATTGAAGAGCAGGCCCATCAGCAGGACGCGCTTGGGGTCCCGGCCGATCTCGGGGTGGAAGCGCCGCGCGTACACCACCACCAGCAGGCCCGTGATCAGCACGGCCAGCACCGCGCTGGCCGTCTGCTGCCAGTTGAATTCCGGCTGGAGCAGGCCCAGCATCCGCAGGGTCTCCAGATCCACTTCGGTGATCACGCGTCCGCGCGTCACCACCGTTTGGCCGCGCACAATCTGCTTGACCACGGGCTCCACGGCCTCGGCCGCGGCGGCGCGCGCGGCCTGGGTGGCGGATTCGTTGTAAAAACTATTGGGCACGATCAGCGGACTGACCAGCGCCAGGACCACGCGGCTTTGGTCCTCGCTTAGATCCACGCTCACCCGCAGGAGCAGCGAGCCGCGCACTTCGGTAATCTGGTCAGCGCGGATGGAACTCCGCATCCCCTGCTCCAGGATGGCCAGGGCCTCCGTCCGCACGATGGCCCAGCGGCTAGCGTCGAAGCTCAGGATCAGATCGGCGATGTCCGGCTCCAGCGGCACATCGCGGATGGCGCGCAGGTCGGCCCGGCGTTGGGCCGATTCCGCCAGCGTGTCCGCCCGCACGGTCTCAATATACGCGAGCGCTTCGCGCAGCAGCAGCACTTGCTGGCGCGCCGTGCGGCTGTCCGGCGGGTCGTAGACCTCGGCCACCGCGGCGGCGGCCGCCTCGCGCGCGGCGGCGGTTTGGAGATCGCTGGTGAAGGTGAGCGACTGCGGCGCCAGGATATCTTGGCCAGCCGGCTCGCCGGCGCGCAGGGCCAAGGTGTTGAGGGTCTGGAAGGGCAGGGCCAGCAGGCCAGCGGCCAGCAGCACCGAGGCCGCCGTAACGACCCAGACGATGAGCCAGCGGCCGGTGGACGAGGGGCGGGGGACGGGATGGGCGGTCATGCTGATTAATGACTGTCGATTGCTGATTGACGGGCGCTTAGGCCGGGGCAATCAGCAATGGCCGATCATCAATCACGCCAACAATTCGCGGACGATTTCGTTGACCAGTTTGCCATCGGCGCGGCCCTTGGTGCGCGGGGTCAGGGTCTTCATCACCGCGCCCAGCTGCTTGAGGTCCGTGGCGCCGGCTTCGGCGATGGCGGCCCGCGCTAGCGCCACCAGCTCCTCGCGCGTGAGTGCCTGCGGCAGGTACGCCTCAATCTGGGCCAGGTCGGCCGCGTAATCGGCCGCCAGGTCGGCGCGGCCGGCGGCTTGGGCATCGGCCAGCGATTCGCGCCGGCTCTTGGCTTCTTTTTGCAGGACCGCCAGCAGTTCATCCTCGGTCAGCGTGGTGCGGCGGTCCACCTCAATCTGCTTGATGGCCGCCAGCAGCAGGCGCACAGTGTTCTTG
>JAGOBN010000293.1 GCA_017999235.1 Anaerolineales bacterium
GCTTGTTCCAACTGGGCCTGCGCCTGCTGGAGTTCTGGCTAGATGAGGAAGCACCCTTGCGGATCGCCTTCTTACCCCAAGCCGCTCAGGCCCAAGTTGTCGTCGTCAATAATGTCCGGTAGTGAGTTGAACAATAAGCTGATCGCTACTGTTAATCGGCCAGCGTGCTTAACCCACGATGAAATCCGCAGAGGCATGACGATGTTTCCTCTCCGTCACAACACTATATGCAGTTGATGGTTTGGGGATGGAAACAGCGATCCCCCCTAGTGGATACCGAGAGACTAATTCGTCTGCAAAGGTGCTGTCAATGGACGAAAGTCACTTTTTTTACACGGTCGCAGGAACTTGGGTTGTTGATCGGTTAGTTCGCCTGGGCGTTGGTGGATGAACCTTATCACCATGATTTTGCCCAAAATTCGCCACATCGCTTCTTTGAAGCCATAGGCCGAATTTTGGGCGAAAACCGGCCGATGGCTTGATTTTCGCTGGTTATTTGGGCCAACGAATTTTTCGTACCGGCCCGATTCTGGCATATGGTCGGTTATCGCCTGATGGTGCCGTTCACAGCCGATCCCCCTTGTGTGTGCTTGATTAGCCGGCAATGCAAGGCGGAATCCGTAATAGGGACCGACAAGCCATAGGCCGAATTTTGGGCGAAAATCGACAGATCTCACGCTGCATTTCCGACAAGCGCTAGGCCAGATTTCGGGCAAAAACAAGGTATCAAGCCAGCCTTGGCCGAGGCAGACTGGGGCATGTGGCGGGCCAGAAGCCTCTGTCGCATCATCGCCAGCGGAATGACAAAAATCACCGCTTACCAACTGGCGCCAAAGTCCAACCGGGTGATATCCACCCCGCATAAAGATCGGCCTCGCCAGTGTTAACGTTGTGGCATAATTTTGCGTGTTGGCGGAAAAAAATGACCACCGAGGTCCAGATGAATATCATCGTAACCGGCGCATCCCGTAATGCTGACACAGGCATCCAGAGTGTGGCGGTCAGCCTTGCGGCGATGTTTGGCTTGTTGGCTGGCCGGCGCACGTTGCTAGTGGACCTGAGCCTGGAGCCGGATCGGTCCCGCCAGCCCATGAATCTAACGCCAGGGGCCGACCTATCAAGCCTGTTAGCACGCTTCTTGGTGGATCAACGACTCGATTCAGACACCGTCGCGCGCCAGGTCGCTGTGGTCGATCTGCCGGCCAGCCATCCACTGGCTGGACGACAATTCGATGTACTAGCCAATCCGCCGGCTGCCTCCCCGGAATACGCCGACGACCTTAGCACTCAACGGGGCACCGCTTTCGTCCAGGCCCTGTATGAGCAAATCGTCCAATTGGATTATGAAATCGTGATTGTGGACTTCGGGCAAACGCTGGATACGTTGCGCGGCGCGGCCCTGGCCGGCCGGGCGGATCTGGTGGTATTGGTTGGCCGGCGCGATGCTCCCGAGACGCAGGTCTTTATCCGGAACCGCCTGCAGTCACCCCACTTCGCGGTGTCGCCGGAACGACTGCTGCTCGTCGCCCCTGGTGACTACGCCTTCCCTCATCCGGAATTCCTGGACTCGCTCACCCGCCACGAGCAGCGCTATGAGAACGCCGCCGTGCGCACGGCGCTTGAACTAGCCGAACTGCTGGAACCCGGCATCTCCAAGCATCTTACAGACGCCACCGGCCGGCCAATCCGGCCGGCTCAGCTCGGCTTATGGCGGCGGCTGTTCGGCTAACGGCCGGCCAGCTCCCAGAGCGTCCCCAGATACCGGTTCACGCTTTCAGCAAAATCAGGTGCCTGGCAGTCCGGGCTGTCCAGGCGCCAGTTGGCCCGCATCGGCTCGGCCTGCGCCGCCAGATAGGCCAGCACGTCTAGGTTGAAGACCAACCCGTCGGCGGCCGGCGCGCGTTCCAGCAGCCGGGTTTGCTCCATCTCATTCCAGGTGTCTGGCTCCACAATCTGGCGCGCCCGGGCCAGCGAGACCATCACCGGTTCGACGCTTTCCAGTTGTCGCATCGCAGTGGCCCGCGCCAGACCGAACAGGGCGCGGGTCAGCGGCGACTGGGCCGCCCACGCCCGGTTCCAAGTCAGTTCGGGCAGGCCGGCGCGCTCCAGCCACTCGGTCAGGGCGCGCCGCACAATGGCGACCCGGTGACTGTCATGGGCGGCCACCTGCGCGGCCACGGCGGCCACGCCCAGCGGCCGCCGGGCAAGATGCGGGATCTCGGCCAGCGCCCAACGGAGGCACGGCCGGCTGAGCAGGCTGGGCTGATCTGCCGCGAGGAGCACCGTGGCCAGGTGCTCCTGCTCGGTCGGCTCCATGTCAGTCAGTGTCGCTACGCCCAGGTTCGCCTGAAGCAGGGCCTGCGCCGTTTGCTCAACCTGCCACGGGGTCGTCGCGGCGATGACGGCTGGCGAGAGCGCCAACTGGCCCAGCACCTCCGCCTGGTCGGCCGGCGCCAGGCGGTCCAGGTCGTCCACCAGCCAGAGCACACGCCCTTCTTCATCCGACTGTTCTAAGGTCTCAATCAAGTCGGCGCGCTCGTCTCGGCTAGCGCTGAGATCAGGATACAAAGCGCAAGCGGCAAACGCGCTGATGCTGCGCCGCGTGCGCGCAAAGGGTAGGAACTCGGGCGCTCGGACATACACGGCCAGTGGCGCGTCCGCCTGCCAGGCCTTGGCCCAGTTGAACGCCAGCTGTTGCAGCCAGGTTGTCCGGCCGCTGCCGGGCGGGCCGGCCAGCACCAGCGCGGCCCAGGGCGCCTGTGCGGCGGGTGAAGGCTCCGCCTCCGGCAACGCCGGCGCGCCTCGGACGACGCGGAGTGATACCAGGCGCGAGATGGTCTCGGTGATGGGGAGTTGAAGCCCACAGGCGGCCGGGGCTTGAGCACACACGGTTTGGATGAACTGGGCCAGGGGGCGAAGATCAGCAGGCGCGGCCGGCTTAGATTCAGCCGCGGCTTCTCGGGGCTGGCTGGGTTCGGCCACTTCCGGCCGGCCGGCTAGGAATTCCAGCGCCCGGTAAAAATAGTTGCGAAACGACCGGATGGTATTGGGATCCCGGGTAGATTCGTTCACACCGCTGAAGAGGCGCCTCTCGGTGATCTGGCGCAGCGCACCGGTCTGCTGCTCGGACAGGTTCAGGGTCTTGCGAGCCGTCAGGACAAAGGCCAGCCGGTTATCGAGCGCGCCGCAAAATCGCAACACCCGGCCCAAGTCAGGGAACGAGTTATTTTGCTGATAATTGACCGGGTGCAGGTATTGGAACCAGACGAGCATCAGCCCCTGCGCCATGAGTTCGCCATCCTCGCCGGTCGGCGCCGCCTCGGTCCAGAGCCGCAGAACCAGCCGCTCCAGGCCGATGGAGGCCATCTGGTCCGGCGTGTAGTTGCGCCGGGCGGCATCTTCGTAGTGCTCGCCGAGCAGACGGCGCAGGGCCTCCCGCCGGCCAAGCCGTCCGCGCGCAAAGGCTTCGCCGTCGGTGGCGAACGTCTTCAATTCAGCTTGGAGAGCCTTGCCCAGGGGGGTGAGATAAACGGTGGCAGCCATGCGGGTCAAACCCAATCGAAGTGAACCAAGACGCCGATGAGTTTATACCACCGGCTGCCCATCAATGGACCAGCCGGCGCGTTGGGTATTTTCCCACCGTCATGGCTGGGCGCAATCCCATTTCCTCCGCGAACCGGCTGGGGAGCAAAGCTTGGCCGGTGAGCACATGCCGGGCTGGACCCGAGAGCCGGCAGAGATCCTTGGCCCGCGTCACCAGCCGGTAAGCCAGCCGCCGCTCGGCCGCGAGCGCGCGCGGGGCGCCGTCCGCCAGGCTGCTGCTGTGGGGCAGGCCGCCTTCACACCATCCCAGGCCGAAGACCACCGCCCGTTCGTGGCTTGTGAGTTGGTGGATGGTCGCCAGGACGATACTTTCAGCCAGGCGATTGCCGGTCCGGGCCGCCAGCCGCTCGCGTTGGCGGGCGTAAGCGACCAGCGCCTGGCAGGTATCAAAGCGCCGGGCGAACTGGAGCAGCACTTCGATTTCCGCCTCGCCCTCAGCGGGGGGATCGTCGGCGGGCTCGTCCGGCGCGAGGTCAATGGTCTCGCAGAGATGATCCCAGTAGCCGCTGTCGAGCACAAATTGCAGCACGGCGGCAGGCGGGCCGGCCTGCGCTTGTTGGCTGATGGCCTTTAGCCATCTGACCAGGTCAACCGCACCCGCCCGCCACCGCCGGCCGGCCGGCCGCGACACAGCGCGGGGAATGCCGGCCCACTGGCCGCCGCAGGCCGCCAGAAATTTCTGATCCAGCCTCCGGTCGACAATCCGCCGGGACGGGATATTGTAGATGCGGCGGAATGCCGGCCGATCAGAATGATCCAGGGCCAGCGCCAGGTGATCGATCAGGTGCCGGATGTGGCCGCGCAGCCAGAAGGACCGGCTGTTCAGGTTTACGATCGGCAGATCACGGCCGACCAGTTCATCCTCAACGTAGGCCAACTGGGCCCGGGTTCGCGCCCCAATCAGGATGTCACCGGGCCGGCGGCCGGCGCACAGCAGCGCCTCAATCTGGTCGGCGACCACGCGCGCTTCATCTTCGACGGTCTCCAACCACTGGAAAGATATCGCCTCGCCTTCCGGCGCGTCCGGGCGCGGCGTCAGCGTGATGCGGAACCGATCCAGCGGCCCGCTGTCGTCCGGGTTGTCGCTGTCATGGTGGTTGATGAGCCGCTGACTGAACGCCACAATCTGACGGGTTGAGCGAAAGTTGACGCTCAACCGCTCCGTGCGGCCTTCGGGGAAGAGCCGCTCAAACTCGACCAACCCGTTAGGCGGGGGCGCAGACTCCGACGAATAGCCAAGCCGCTGGTCCGGATCCCCAGCCACTAGAATGCCGTCGTGGGGAACGGCCAGAGCCGCCAGGATACGCAGGGTCTGGGGGGTGGCATCCTGGGCCTCATCCAGGAAGATATAGCGGATCTGGGCTTGCCAGCGTTCCCGAAAAGCGGCCTCCTCCTTCAACCGGATCTCGACCTCTCCGATCAGAGCGTCGGCTGTGAACAGCTGCGCCTCCCACATCCGGCGGCTGTAGTCGGCGTAGACCTGCGCCAGGCCGTCGGCGAGGTTGGCCGACATGGCTTTCATGGTGCGAAAGAAGGCTCCGGCTTGGTCCTCCCGCACCCCGTCAGCCCGAGCGCGCCGGAGCATATCCTGAATGACGGGAACGGAATACGGGCTGCCTGAGATGGCTGGGCAGTGACGGGCCAGGTCTCTGACGATCTGTTCAGTCTGCCAGGGTTTGGCCGGCCTACGGTGCCCGGCATCGGACAAGACCAGCAGGCGCCGGCATAGAGCCGCGATGGTCGTGATCTGTGCCAGGGCCGGCCCATGAGCTGACTGCCAGTCGGCCGGGAAGAGGGCCGTGATCCGGGCCCGCAATTCCAGTGCCAACGGACGTGAACGGGTGACGACGACGATGTTCGCGGGCGGGAGGCCGGCCGCGACCAGGCTGGCGTAGCGGCCGGCGATCACCCTGGTCCGGCCCGTGCCCGGCCCGGCCAGCAGCCGGATGGCGTGATCGGGCGCGGCCAGGACCACGGCCCGTTGCTCGGGGCTCAGCGGCTCCAGGGCGAGGTCATTGGGCCAGTGAATAGCGGCGCACCCCGGCGCGGTCTGGATATTGCTGGTGGGGATGGACATGGCGATTGCTCTCCCGATAGATGCCTGTTGAAGGTGGCTGACTATTCTCACCGTTAGCCACTGGGTGGCGGAGCCAGTTTGCCGCCGCCCCAGTTCGGTGGCATCCCCGGCGGCCAGCGTCGAGGGCTGCGCTGCCACCACGGGGTTGGCCGGAGGCCGAGTTCATAGG
>JAGOBN010000294.1 GCA_017999235.1 Anaerolineales bacterium
GCAAGTGGCTGAGCCCCCGGACGCCGTGGATGAACTCGGATATTCAGCTAAAGATGTGCCGGACTGGCTGCGGCAGCCCGGACAGCCAGCCGCGCCGCCGGCCGCGGAATGGCTGCGCGCCCCCGCTGAAGCCGCCCTCCCCCCGGTGGGTGAGCCGGCTTTGCCGGATTGGCTGACACCGGCCGCGCCGCCGGCCCCCGCTCAGCCGCCCGCTGACATGCCCGATCTGGACAGCATGGATGCGGATGAGGCCATGCGCTGGCTGGAAACCCTGGCCGCCCGCCAGGGCGCCGCCGCCGAGGAGCTCATCACCAGGCCGGAAGACCGGCTGGAAGCGCCGCCGGACTGGATCACCGCCGCCGTGCCCGCGCCGGAAACTGAAGCGCCGGCGCTCAGCGCCGCCCCAACGCCCGCCGACGAGCTGCCCGATTGGCTGCAGGCCATTCAGGCTGAGGCCGCTGTCGAATCGATAGCCCCGGAACCGGCCGCCGCGCCAACCACAATGGAGAGCATGCCGCCAGAAGCAGACGCGCCGGCCGCCCCAACGCCCGCCGACGAGCTGCCCGATTGGCTGCAGGCCATTCAGGCTGAGACCGCTGTCAATCCGGCGGCTGAAATACAGCCGGCGGCTGAAATACAGCCGGCGGCCCCGCTGGCCGAAGCGCCAGCGCCAGAACCCGCCGCACCGGCTGAGATGCCCGACCTCGCCAGCCTGGATGATGACGACGCCATGCGCTGGCTCGAAGGCCTGGCCGCCCGCCAAGGCGCCGCCGCCGAGGAGCTCATCACCAAACCCGAGGACCGGCTGGAAGCGCCGCCGGACTGGGTCACGGCCGCTGCCGATGAACGCCCGCTCATGCCGGCCACGGGCATCCTGCCGCAGAACTTCGGCGCGGCCGAGGCCGAGGCCGCCGCACCCACGCCGGCCGATGAGCTGCCGGATTGGCTGAAGGCCATTCAGGCGGAGGCCGCCGAGCCCGCGCCGGCCGAAGTGGCGGCGGTGGAAGCCGCCGCGCCGGAGCCCGCCGCACCAGAGCCCGCCGCACCAGAACCCGCCGCGCCGGCTGAGATGCCCGACCTCGCCAGCCTGAATGATGACGACGCCATGCGCTGGCTCGAAGGCCTGGCCGCCCGCCAGGGTGCCGCCGCCGATGAACTCATCACCAAACCCGAGGACCGGCTGGAAGCGCCGCCGGACTGGGTCACCGCCGCCGCCGATGAACGCCCGCTCATGCCGGCCACGGGCATCCTGCCGCAGAACTTCGGCGCGGCCGAGGCCGAGGCCGCACCCACGCCGGCCGATGAATTGCCGGATTGGCTGAAGGCCATTCAGGCGGAGGCTGCCGAGCCCGCGCCGGCCGAAGTGGCGGCGGTGGAAGCCGCCGCGCCGGAGCCCGCCGCGCCAGAACCCGCCGCACCGGCTGAGATGCCCGACCTTGCCAGCCTGGATGATGACGACGCCATGCGCTGGCTCGAAGGCCTGGCCGCCCGCCAGGGTGCCGCCGCCGATGAACTCATCACTAAACCCGAGGACCGGCTGGAAGCGCCGCCGGACTGGGTCACGGCCAGCCCAGCCGCCGAACCGCCGGCTCCCACCGTGGAAGCCGAGGCCGAACCGACCGAAGCTTTGCCGGATTGGCTGAAAGCCCTGCAGCCGCCGGAGTCCACCACCCCAGCGCCAGCCGCGGCGGAGTCCCCGGCCAGCGGCGCCCCGGTCACGGCCGTGCCGAGCTGGATTGCCGGATACGGCGCCGCGCCCAGCCTCGACACGCCGGAATGGGCCAAGACCCGGTCGGCGCCGCCGGCCGAAGAACCAGCCCCCATCGAAGAGCCGGAGCCGGAGCCAGTCAGCGATCTGCCGGATTGGATCCGCGCGGTGGCCGGGCCGGAAGAGCCGCCGGCGGCCAAACCCACCAGTGAACCGCCGGCCTGGATCAAAGCTGCTGAACCGCCGGCCGCGCCCGCAGCCCCACCCGCGCCGGCCGAAGAAGAAGGCGGCGCCGGCAGCGAGCGCCTCGTGCGTTTGGCCGAACGTCTGGCCGCCAGCCGGCGCGCCAAAGATCAGGAAGTGGCCGAGCGCCTGGAGCGCCAGCGGGCGGACCGCGAAGCCGCGCACCGCGAGGTGGCGCAGAAACTCGAAGAGCGGCGCACCCGCCAAACCCCGGGGACCGGTCCGCTGCGCCCCGGCACCGGCCCGCTCCGCCCCGGCACCGCCCCGCTCAAGCCCAGCGCCAAACCGGAGCCGGCCGCGCCCGCCAAAGCCGAACGGCCGGCCGCCCAGCCGCTCCCGGCCGTGGCCGGCCGCCTGACGCGCGCGCGCAAACCGCGCGGCAAATCCCCGTATGCCGGACAAGCGCCCGCGGATGTGCTGCTCCTCAGCCGCCAGCGGCTGGCCGCCAGCGACTTCGCCGGCGCCGCCGACAGCTTCGGGCATTTGGTGCACGGCGGCCATCTGCTGCGCGAGACCATCGCCGAGTTGGAAGCCGCCACCTTCAATAACCCCAACGCCACAGTCTTATATCGGGTCTTGGGCGATGCCTACATGAAGGACAACCAGTTACAGCCGGCGCTGGACGCCTATCGCCAGGCTCTGGCCCAGCTCTAACCGCCGCGCTCGATCCAGCCGCGCAGCCCCAATGCTGCGCGGCTTTTTTTTATGCGGGGCCGGCGTCAAATCAGTTTGTGACAGAAATCCCGCACCTGGGTATAATCGCGGGCATGAGCAAACGAGAAGAACTTCGCCGCAAACGTCAGGATGCCGCCCGCCGCCAGCAAATACTGGTTATCGGCGCGGTGGCCGTCGCCGCCGTGATTGTGGCCGGCCTGTTGACCGGCCCCAGTCTCATGGCGAGCCTTCAGCCGGTGGGTACGGTGGTGGCCCCAGCCGCCGAAGACTACCCGCAGGCCGAGGGCAAAAACATGGGGCCGCAGGACGCCAAGGTGGTCGTCCAGGAATTCTCCGACTTTAAGTGACCATACTGTCGGCTTTTTGCCACTGGCGCGGGTCGCCAGCTCGTCGACAAATACATCGCCACCGGTCAAAGCGTCCGCTTTGAGTATCGTCACTTTATCGTCATCGACGGCAACGTCGGCGGCAACGAATCGCGCCGCGCGGCCGAGGCCAGCGAGTGCGCGGCTGATCAGGGCCAGTTCTGGCTTTACCATGACACCATCTTCGCCAACCAGACGGGTGAGAATGTCGGCACCTATCCGGATACCAAGCTCAAGGCCTTCGCGCAGAGCGCGGGCCTGGATATGACCCAGTTCAACTCATGCTTCGACACCAGCCGCTTTGGGGCGCGGGTCACCGAGGATGAGACGCTGGGCCGCCAGCAAGGCGTAAGCGGCACGCCCACCGTCTTTGTCAACGGGACGCGCGTCCAGAACTTCACCGACTTCACCGAGATCAGCGGCCTGATCGACGCCGCCCTGGCCCGCTGACGGATCTGATGCCCGCCCGACGCTCCGCCCCGCAGGTTTTTCTCCTCCGGCGGCGGAGTGTCGCTTTTTGTCCCACCTGGAGCCGGCTGAGGTCGGCTCTTTTTTTTGCCTGGTGACCGCTATATGACCACTTTGCGCCTGCCCGGCTTGATCGATCCGCACGTCCACGTCCGCGACCTGGCTCAAGCCCACAAGGAAGACTGGGCCAGCGCCACCGCCGCCGCGCTGGCCGGCGGCTTCACTACGCTCCTGGCGATGCCCAACACCCAGCCGCCGCTCACCGAAGCCGCGGCGCTGGCGCAGTATCAGGTGGCCGCCCGCGCCCGCGCCCGCTGCGACTATGGGATTTATCTGGGCGCCGGCCCCGGCAATGTGGCCCACGCCGCCGGCCTGGCGGCCCAGACCGCCGGCCTGAAGCTGTATCTCGACTCCACCTTTGGCAACCTCAAGATGGATCAACTGGATCTGCTGGTGGCCCACTGCGCGGCTTGGCCGGCCGGCTCGCCCGTGCTGGCGCATGCCGAGGGCCTGCAGCTGGCCGCCGTCCTGCTGGCCGCGCACCTGGCCGGCCGCGCCATTCACATTGTCCATGTCAGCCGGCAGGCGGAGATCGAGCTGATCCGCGCCGCCAAGCTGAAGGGGCTGGCCGTCACCTGCGAGGTCTGTCCCCACCACATGTTTCTGACCCTGGCCGAGAGCGGCCTGGCGCCGGGCTATATCGAAGTGCGGCCGCGCCTGGCCGCCGCCGCCGATGTGGCCGCGCTGTGGGCGAACCTGGATGTGATCGATTGCTTCGCCACCGATCACGCCCCGCACACCCGCGCCGAGAAAGAGTCGGCCAACCCGCCGCCCGGCTATCCCGGCCTGGAGACCGCCCTGGCGCTCTGGCTGACCGCCGTCCACGCCGGCCGCCTGACCCTGGCCGACGTCGTCACGCGGATGCACACCCACCCGCGCCGGATTTTTGATCTGCCGGCCCAGCTCGACACCTGGATCGAGGTGGACCCGGATCTGGAATGGGCTCCGCGCGCGGCCCAGTTCTTCTCGCGCGCCGGCTGGACGCCGTATGAGGGCCGGCCGCTGCGCGGCAAAGTCACCGCCGTCACCCTGCGCGGGCAATTGGCCTACGACGGTGAAAACGTGCTGGCCCAACCCGGCGCCGGCCGCGATGTCCGCGGCCGCAAATCCGCAATTACCCAATCACCAATCCCAAATCCCTAAAGGCATCCCATGACTCTTCCCTCCCACCTCCAAAACGTCCATCTGCCCCTGGGTGATCAGCGGACCGGGCGCTTCTACGGCCAGGACATCCTCTCGGTGGCGCAGTTTGACCGGCCGGACCTGGAATATGTCTTCGGCGTGGCCGAGGCCATGCGCACAATGGTCGCCCACATCGGCACCTTCGATCTGCTCAAAGGCAAGATCCTGGCCAACCTCTTCTATGAACCGTCCACGCGCACCTCGTCCTCGTTCCTGGCGGCGATGGAGCGGCTGGGCGGCAGCGTGATCCCGATCAGCGAAGTGCGCTACTCGTCCGTGTCCAAGGGCGAGTCCCTGCCCGACACGGTCCGCACGCTGGAGTGCTACGCGGACGTCATCGTGCTGCGCCATCCCGAGACCGGCTCGGCCGCTATCGCCGCCGCCGCCGCGCGCAAGCCCATCATCAACGCCGGCGACGGCATCGGCGAGCATCCCACCCAGGCGCTGCTCGATCTCTTCACCATCCGCGAGGAGCTCGGCCGCATCGACGGCTTGACCATCACGATGCTGGGCGACTTAAAGTACGGGCGCACCGTTCACTCGCTGGCCAAACTGCTGACCCTGTTCAACGTGCGCGTGAACTACGTCTCGCCCGAGATTTTGGCCATGCCCGCCGACTTGGCGGCCGCCCTGCGCGACCGCGGCCTGCCGCAGGCCGAGTTCCGCACCCTGGACCCGGTGCTGGCCGAAACCGACGTGCTGTACGTCACCCGCGTCCAGAAAGAGCGCTTTGAGAACCTGGACGAATACGAGTCGGTCAAAAACGCCTACGTCATCACGCCCGAGACCCTGCGCGGGGCCAAGCTCAAGATGGCGCTCATGCACCCGCTGCCGCGCGTGGGCGAGATTTCGCCCGAGGTGGATGATGATCCGCGCGCCGCATATTTCCGTCAGATGGAATACGGCCTGTACGTGCGGATGGCCCTGCTGGCGATGGTGCTGGGCAAGGCTTGATCTGTTCACCCAATCACCCAATCCATCAACCACCCTGTTTCTCAATCACCCAATCCTTTGATGGAAACCTTCTTCTCCCTCCTCGAACGGCACGCCGACACCCAAGACACCCTGGTCTGCGTGGGCCTGGACCCGCACCCCGCCGACCTGCCCCACCCGACTGCCGAGGCCGCGCTGGAGTTCTGCC
>JAGOBN010000295.1 GCA_017999235.1 Anaerolineales bacterium
GCACCGCTTCCATCGGCCCGGGCGCCACCAATATGCTCACCGGCAGGCGGTTGATGGTGGCGGTGGCCGCGCCGGTGAGCATATTGGTGGCGCCCGGGCCGATGGAAGCGGTGCAGGCCAGGGTCTGCCGGCGGTTCTTGACCTTGGCGTACGCGATGGCGGCGTGCACCATGGCCTGTTCGTTGCGGGCCTGGTAGTAGCGAAAATCGGGCGTCTGCTGCAAAGCCTGGCCAAGCCCGGCCAGGTTGCCGTGTCCGAAAATGCCAAAACAGCCGGCGAAGAAGGCCTGTTCCTGACCGTCGCGCTCGGAGTATTGCTGCCGCAAAAACGCAATCAGGGCCTGCGCCAGCGTCAGCCGCCGGGTTGTCTCGGCCATGGAGCCTCCTCGCCGCGCGCCTTAATCGAGGGGATACACCGGCACGCGCGGGTCGCGGGTGTGATAACTGTGTTTGACCCAGGCGTAGCGGGGGTCATCGGAGGCCGCCAGGCTGTGGGCCGAGCCGGCCAGAATATTCAGGTAGTAGACGGTGTAGCCGACCGGGGCGGAGACCGGGTGGTAGCCCTCGGGGATCAGCACCGCGTCGTTGTCGCGCGCGACCACCACGGCGTCAATCGGGTAGCCGGCGCGCTGCAGCGGTGAGTCCGGGCCGGTATACACCCGCTGCAGGGCGTAACCCTCCGGCCGATCCAGCTTGTAGAAGTAGATCTCGTCGAGATCGGCTTCCGTCACAGTCCCGTGCTGATCAATGGTGTGGACGTCATGCTTGTGGGGCGGGTAGCTGGACCAGTTGCCGCCCGGCGTGTAAACCTCGACCACCACCAGCCGGCCGCACGGGAAGCCGGGCGGGATGATCTGGTTGATCTGGCGGGTGGCGTGGTCGCCGCCCCGGATCTCCACCGCCACGTCGGCGGGCGTAATCAGGCGCGGCGCGTGGGCGGCCGGGGCGCTCACCCACGCGACGGCGAACTCGGCCGCGGTGGCGGCGGTCACCGTGAACTCGGTCGCCGGCGGCAGATAGAGGGCGTGGGGTTTGCCGGCAAAGACGTTTGGCCGTTCTCCCAGCGCGGGCCAGCGGCCCCGATTTGACTCAACCGCGGCCCGGCCGCTGAGCATGACCAGCGCCAGTTCGTGCTGGCCGGTGGCCCACCGCCAGCTGTGCCCCGGCGCCAGGCGGCGGGCTTGAAATGCGAGCGTGTCCCAGCCGGCCGCCTCGGGCGTGACGGCCACGATCACCTCCGGCTCCGGAGGGTGAGCGGCCGGATGGACGATGAGCTGTTCGGCGGTATAGGGCCGGGCCGGCTTCATATAACCTGTCTCAGCAGTTCCACGGATTTTTTGACTCCGGCGAGGGGCGGCAGACTGTAGTCTTCGTGCTCGATGCTCAGCACGTCGTCATAGCCGTTCTGCCGCAGTTGGATCACAAAATCGCGCCACCAGATTTCCGGATGTCCATAGCCCAGCGCCACATAATTCCACGCGCGCTCGGCCACCTGCTCGTTGGGCTTGGTCTCCAAAAAGGTGTTGAGCGCGCTGTTGACGGGATCGAGGCGCGTGTCCTTGGCGTGGACGTGATAGATTGCGCCCCGCAGCCGGCGGATGGCCCGCAGCGGATCACCCCCCATCCAAAAGGCGTGGCTGGGATCGAAATTTACCCCCACCAGCTCGCCGACAGCGTCCCGCAGTCTGAGCAGTGTGTCGGTGTTGTACACCAGCTGCTGCGCGTGCTGTTCCACGCAGAGTTGCTCGAGGCCGTGTTCGCGCGCTTCCTGCGCCAGGCCGCGCCAGTAGGGCAGCGCCACCTCGTCCCATTGGTACCGCAGAATTTCCGCGCCCTCAGGCGGCCAGGCGGTGGTGATCCAGTTCGCATTCTGGTCGCCGGGGCCGCCCGGCAGACCCGACATCAGCACGACCCGGCGGAGGCCGAGCAGCCGCGCCAACCGCAGGGTCCGGCGGACCACCTGATCGTGGGCGCGCCCTCGCTCGCCGGGGGCCAGGGGGTTGCCGGAACAGTTGAGCGCGCTGATCTCCAGGCCGTGGGCGCGGATTTTGGCCACGAAGTTAGCCCGGTCCGCCGTGTTCTCCACTAACCGTTCCAGATCCAAGTGCGGGGCCGCCGACCATCCGCCGCAGCCGAACTCCAGGGTTTGAATCCCTAACGCGGCGGCGGCGGCCAGCATCTCGTCCAGCGGCAGATGGCCTAAGCTGTCGGTGACCAGGCCGATGCGCATATGGGCTCCTGGGCGGCGGGTTTTGCGGCGGCGGCGCGCCGTCAGCGCCGGTCGAGCAGGGGGTCGAATTCGCTCACCGCGACCCAGCGGCGCTCCTGACATGAAGCCGCCACCGCGTCAATGATCTGGTTGATGCGGTACGCGAAGCGGACATCCGGCTGCGCCGGCTGGTTGAGGGCGATGGCGGTGATGAGCGCGTGGGCTTCGATCGTCTTCTGGTCGTTGTATCCCAGGCCGACGCCGGCCAAACCGAAGAACGCCTGGTAGCCGGGATGGTCCGGCCCGCTGTAGATGGTCTTGAAGCCCTTTTCCCGGTCCGGGTCGGTGTGGCGATACAGCTGGATTTCATTCATGCGTTCCTGGGTGTACACCAGGCTGCCTTTGGTGGCCTGAATCTCATAGCTCAACCCCAGCTTGCGGCCCGTGCCGATCCGGCTGGTGCCGATGGTCCCGACGGCGCCATTCTCAAAGCGGAGCAGGAACTCCATGATGTCTTCATTTTCGACCGCGCGGCGCGCGCCGCCGCCCAGGGCCTTGGCCGCATAACCCGAGCCGCCGGCGGCGACCGGGCGCTCGGTGATCCGCGTGGTCTGCAGCCCGCACACTTCCGCCACCTCCCCGACGAGGAATTGGGCAAAGGCCAGGGTATGTGAGCCCAGATCGCCCAGCGCGCCCGTCCCGGCCAGGGCGCGGTCCAGCCGCCAGCTGAACGGGATCTCCGGGTTGGCGAGAAAGTCCTGATCGAAGGTGCCGCGGAACAGGGTGATCTCGCCCAGTTCCCCGGAGGCCAGGAGCTGCCGCGCAAAGGCCTGGATCGGGTTCTTGAGATAGTTGAACCCCACCAGGCTGATGACGCCGGCTTTTTCCACGGCCGCGACGATCCGGGCCGCGTCGGCGGCCGTCGTGGCCAGGGGTTTCTCGCAATAGAGATGTTTGCCCGCCTGGGCGGCGGCGATGGCCATTTCGGCGTGCAGATGATTGGGGGTCGTAATATCCACCACGTCGACGCGCGGGTCGGCGATCAGCGCCCGCCAATCGGTGGTCCAGCGGGCAAAGCCGAATTCCCCGGCCCACTTTTCCACGGCCGGCGCCTCAACGTCCGCGACGATCTCCAGCCGCGGCCGGCCGGGCTCGGTGCCAAAAACCAACGGGACATTGTGGTACGCCGTGGCGTGGGCTTTGCCCATGCCTCCGGTGCCGATCAGGCCAATCCGGATGTCTCTCACGGTGCGGCTCCTCGGGCGGCCGGCGCCGCTATTTGAACGCTTCTTCCACGCAGCGGCCCTCCCACTGCGGGTGGGGGGCGATATCCAGCAGGCGCGCCAGGGTGGGGGCCGTGTCGAGCAGGCTGACGGGCGCCGGCAGGGTGAACCCGGGGCGGATGCGGGGGCCGGCCACGACCCAGGGGATGGTCATATCCTCGGCCGCCGGCGTGCCGTGGGTGCGTTCATGGCCGCCGTGGTCGCTGTGCAGCAGCACATGGCTGTCGGCGGGCAGACTCTGCAGCACCAGCTGCAGGGCCTGGTCCGCGCGGGCCAATTGCTCGAAGTAGCCGTCCGACAGCCACCCGTGCGCGTGGCCGGCCTCGTCCACGGTTCCGAAGTACACCCAGGCAAAATCAAAGCGTTCGGCCGCCATCACCTGGACCGCTGTTTCGGCCGTCACCTGATCGCCCAGCGGGGTCAAGACGTTGTCTCGAAAATACGCATAGGCCAGGCTGCCCGGCCGGCTGACGTTGCGGAGCGGCTCCCAGTTGTAAAAAACCGCGCACCGGCGGCCGGCCGCGTGGGCCACCTCGAACAGACCGGGCAGGGGCCGGGCCATGGGGCTCCACTCGTTGGTCGTTACGCCGTGGCGCGTGGGCGGGACGCTGTGAAAAATGGACATATGGCAGGGCAGGGTGATGCTGGGCATCACGCTGGTGGCCTGCCGGGTGGCGGCGCCCCGCGCCAGCAGGGCCGCCACGGCGGGGCAGCGCGCCGCGCTGATGGCGTCGGGGCGCAAGCCGTCAATCATGAAGAACACGACCATGCCGATAACCTCCCGCGATTCAGTGGGGCGTCGTTAGCGCGGGCTGAGCTTGGCCCGCTGGGCTTCGGTGGCGTACGCGATCGGGAGGCCGGCGGCCTTCTTCGCCACAAAGGCCGTGGCCACTTTCTCAACCGCGGTCGCAATGTCATCCAGGTCGGCCTGGGTCAGCAAGGGGTGCGCGCTTGTCAGCCAGAAGACCTCCTCGCAGGCGCGCTCGGCCACCGGACACAAGCCGGGGCCGTACTCGACGTGGCCTTCGTACCACGGACACTCAAACGGACACTTGGTGCCGCCGTAGCCCGTCTTGTTGAGGAAGATCGGCTGCAGGTGCTGGGGGATGATCCAGCGGGTGGTGCTGAGGTAACCCAGGTCGTAAATGCCCTCCGCCGCCAGGGCTACGGCAAAGTTCAGCATATCGGCGCCCAGCACATCGGGCTGGATGCGGATGGCGTAGTAGTAGTAGACGCGCTCACCCCACGGCGGCGCCTGCGGCGTCTGGATGCCCGGCACGTGCTGGAGCCGGCGCGTCAGATAATGCGCGTGCTCATTGCGCTTGGCAATCAGGCGGTCCATTTTCTTGACCTGCTCCAGCCCGATCGCGGCCTGCATGTTGGTGATGCGGTAGTTGGTGCAGGGCAGGCCCCAGTGGTACTTGGAAGCGGCGCCCAGCGAGCGCTTGCGCGCAAAATCCATGTAGCCCCACATTTTCTCGTACAAATCGTCGTCGTTGGTGATGACGAAGCCGCCTTCGCCGGTGCTGGTGATCTTGCCGGAGATGGTGCTGAACGTGCCCACATGGCCGATGGTGCCCACTTTACGGCCCTGGTAGGTGGCGCCGGGCGATTGCGCGCAGTCTTCCAGCACCCACAGGTTGTGCTGGCGGGCCAGCGCCATGATCGGCTCCAGGTCCACGGGCGCGCCCATGATGCTCACCGGGATGATGGCCTTGGTGCGCTTGGTGATCTTGCGCGCCACGTCCGCCGGATCAAGCGTCAGGTAGCGGGGGTCGACGTCGGCGAAAATGGGGATCGCATTCTGCTCCAGCACGCAGCTGTCGGAGGCGATGAAGGTGTAGGGCGTCACGATCACCTCATCCCCCGGGCCGATGCCAAAGGCGGCGAGCGCGATGTGCAGGGCCGTGGTGCCGTTGGAGACCGCGATGGCGTGTTTGACGCCGAACCATTCCGCCAGGGCGCGTTCGTATTCCAGGGCGGTTTCGGCCCGGCGCAGTTTCTTCTGCTGCGCTACCACCAGCAGCGCCTGCAGTTCTTCGTCTTCAAACACATCCGTTTCGACCAAGAAAGGTTTGCCGGAACGTACGGGCGTTCCGCCGTCAAGGGCCAGCGCTGACATACTTTTTCTCCACACGGGCAGCGGGCGGCGCCCGCTGACGGGATCGTTACTCGGCGGGCAGGGGAGCCGCACCTCCCGTCTTGCGCGGGCCTTTGCGCGTAATGATGAAGTCGAAGGCGTCGGGCAAGTGGTACTCACACGAGTACAGCACGGGTTCGTCGCTGGCGGAATAATCGGTCTGCAGGAGGCACAAGAGCACCGAGCCTTCGGGGACTTGCAGGTTTCCG
>JAGOBN010000296.1 GCA_017999235.1 Anaerolineales bacterium
GCGCGTCAGCTCCGTCTGCGCCTCGGCCGGCAGGTCGCGCAGCACGGCGCGCAGGATCACCTGGGTGTTGTGGTCCTGGCGGCCGGCGTGTTCGCGCAGGAAGCGCACCACGGCCGGCGGGTCGCGCGGCGCCAGGGCGCGCAAGGCGGCGCTGACCACCGACCGGACGCCCGGATCGCGCTCACCCATCACCGTCCGGAGCACCTCCACGGCGGCGGGGACATCATCCCACTGGCGCTCATGCGCCAAGGTGATGATGACGGCCAACCCACAGCGCCGGATCCAGCGCCGCGGGTGGGTCAGCCAGCGGCGCGCGCGCTCCAGCCCGGCATACGGGTCGGCGGCCAGCATCGGGCTGAGCCCGAATTTCACCAGCGCCTCCGCCGTGGCGCCGCTGTCGATCTCGGGCAGCCAGGCTTCCACTTGAGCCGCCGCTTCCGCCGGCGCCTGGGCCGCCGCCAGCCCCAGCACTTCCGCCGCCAGTTGGCGCTCTTCCACCGTGCCGCCCGCCCACAGCGCGCGCGCCAGCGCCAAAGCTTCGTGGGGCGCGGCGGAGGCCGGCCCGCGCAGGGCAGCCAGGGCCGCGCGGCGCACCGGGGCCGGCGTCTTGAGTTCATGCGGCGGCGCCGTCTCGGCCAGGCGCGGGCTGTAACGGTGAACGCGGTCGGCGTACGCTTCCAGCAAGCGCCGGAACGCGGCCGCGCAGGCGGCCGGGTCCGACCAGGCGGCCGCGGCGGCGGCGGCTTGGGCGCGCAGGGCGGCGGGATCGATCGGCATGACGGTTTAAACGGGCGGCGTCAGCCACCCCTCCAGGCGGGTCCGCACGGCCGGCCATTCCTCCGGGAGGAGGCTGTAATAGACCGAGTGCCGCAGCGTGCCATCCGGCAGAATCAGGTGATTGCGCAGCACGCCTTCGCGCACCGCGCCGAGCCGCTCAATGGCGCGCTGCGAGCGGGTATTCCGCAGATCGGTCTTGAGCTGGACGCGCACGCAGTCCCAGACTTCAAAGGCATGGCGCAGCAGGAGATATTTGCATTCCGTGTTGACGGCCGTGCGCTGGAACGCCACGGCGTACCAGGTGCCGCCGATCTCCAGCTTGCGGTGGCGGGGCTCCAGTTCCATGAACCGGGTGGCGCCGATCACGCGGCCGGTGGCCGCGTGGACCACGGCAAACGGCAGATCGGTGCCGGCCGCCTGCTCGCGCAGCCGGTCTTGCACCCAAGCGCGCATCGCGGCCTCGCCCAGCATCGCGCCATAGACCGTGTAGCGCCAGATGCTCTCAGCGGCGCCGGCGGCCGTGAGCGCCGGCACATGGGCTTCGGTCAGCGGTTCCAGCCGCACAACGCGGCCGGTCAGGGTGAGCGGGTGGGTGTTCATGGCACGGGCGGCCGCCGGCGGCGCGGGTTATAGATACAACGCCGGGCGCAGCCGCCGGCCGACGGCCGCCAGCACCGGCTGCAGCCAGATCGAATTGAGCGCGACGGCCTGCGACTGGAAATCGGCCGGCGGCGCGTTGGCGGCCCAGCCCAACAGTTCCTGAATGAACCGCCACATCAGGGCGTGGTCGAACAGCTCGGCCCACTCCGCATCGGTCCAGACCACGCCCACGCGCGCCTGCATCTCGGCCCGGTAGAGGGTGATGAGCGCTTCCGGGTCCACCGGCAGATCCGGCCGGCTCCAGCGCGCGGCGTTGACAAAGGCCACCAGATCCAGCACGCCCGGCCCCACGCCGGCCAAGTGCCAATCGGAGACCACCAGCTCATCGTCGTCCTGCAGGGCGATGTATCCGGGCTGGTAATCGCCGTGCAGCAGGGTGAGCGGGATGGAGCGCAGGCGCTCCGCCATGGTCTCCACCTGGGTGAGCATCTGGCCCAGGCTGGTGAGCACCTCCACCGAGCCCGTGATCAACCGATGATGATCGTCGATCATCATTTTTTCCATCGCGCCGACGGCGGCCATGACGTAGATCTCAAAATCGGTGGTCAGGGGCCGCGCCAGCCAGGGGTAAACCAGCAGGTCCTCGCCCAGGTTCCAGAAGCGCTCATGCAAAGCGGCCAGCGCGCGGATCGCCGTCTGATAATGCGCGGCCGTCCACTCGGCGGAGGGGACTTCGGCCGTAATGGCTTCCAGCACCATCCAGGCGCCGGCCGGATCAGCCGCGATGAGCGCCGGCGTCTGCATGGGCAGCTGCGGCGCCAGCGAGCGATACACCCCCACCTCGCGCAGGCCGCCGCCGGCCAAACCCGGGCGGTTCACGCCGCGCGGCTCCTTAACCACACAATCCACGCTCAGCACCTGGCCGCGCAGCTCGCCCCCGCCCAGGCTGCCGGCCACATACTCCACGTGCAGGCCGCGCAGCGGCGCGGCGCGGCCGGCCGCCGCCGGCACGGCGATCGGGCGGGCTTCCGTCGTCCGAATGATCAGGGACGAATCCGCAAAATACCGGCGCAGGCCGGCGGTCAGTTGAGCCAGGCTAAACGGCCACGGGTCAGTCATGCGGTTGGGATGGGTCAGATGAACGCGCTGCGTCGGCGGAGGCCGGGCCGGCGTCGGCGGCCGGCCCCTCCGCCGGCTTGCCGAAGTAAGCCCGCAGAAAATCTTCGGCGGCCTGGCCCGGCTCCACCAGATTCGCCAGGCCCTGCTCCACCAAATAGTGGCGGTGGTCCAGCACCCACAGATACAGGTCCGCGGCCGTGCGGCCGGGGAAAGCGCTCAAGATATCCGACTCGCCGATCACGGCCGTGATCGGCTGAAAGACGGTGTCGTACCAGTGGCCGACGGCCTCTTCATCGGACACATCCCGCTGCCAGTCCAGCCCCATGAAGTAGCGGTGGACGGCGATGTGCTCCAGCAGCCGGTCATAGCCGCCCAGGATCGTCACCTCCACGGCCGCGGCCGGCCGCACATGATCCAGGCCGGTGCGCTCCAGGAACTCCACCCGCGCGCCCAGGATCACCAAGTCCTCCGGCTGGATATCCGTCGTGACCGGGACGCGCACCGCGCATTCGCGCACGTCGGCGTCAATATCGGCCTGCCCCTTCTGGCGCGCCACCGAGACGCGGTGGTGGCCGTCCACCACAAAGTACACGTCCCCCACTTTGTACAGCAGGACCGGCGGCAGGCTGATGTCTTGATACCACGCCCGGCTGACCTTCTGCCAGCGTTCCGCCATGAAGTCTTCGCGCGGCAGAAAGGCGCGGTCAAAGTCCCGGTAGCGGTCCACACTGCCGACGATGCGCTCGATAGGCACCGTCCGCACCCCGCGGTAAATCGGGCCGCCGACGCGCAGTTTCTCGCGCACGGCGTCAAACGCCAGCAGATCATTGTGCTGACCGGTGAGGAAGGCAAAGACGCGCCGGAAGAAGGCTTTGAAGCGCGCCGCGGCAAAATCCGCCTGCGTGCGCCACTCCAGGTCGGGATTGGTGTCAGACATAGGTCCGTCCATAGTCAATCAGGCGGTACGGGTAGACGTTGATGACCTGGGTGTCTTTGTAGCGGGTGGCCGTCGGGATGTCGTTGCGATAAACGTGTGAATGGCCGTGCAGCAGGTAGCGCGGCCGAAACCGGTCCATCACCTGCAGGAAGGCGTCGAACCCGGTGTGCGCCAAATCGCGGGCGTCATGGATGCCGCGCGGCGGGGCATGGGTGATGAGCACATCCAGGAAGCGCCCGTAGCGGACACGGTTGACCAACAGGCTGGGCGTGAGTTTCAGCACGCGGCGCCTCATCTCGGCTTGGCTGTACTGATGCGGACCGATGTTGTACTGCAGCGACCCGCCCAGGCCGGCCACCAGCACATCCGCGTGATAGGTGATCACGCGCTGGCTGAGGGCCTCCAGCGCCTCACAGCCTTCGGCGCGGTGGACCACGCGGCCATCGCTCAGGAATTGCGAGGGCTTGTCGTGGTTGCCGTGGACGTAATACACCGGCCGCTGCAGCATGGTGACGACGAATTCCAAGTAGTAGAAGGGCAGATCGCCGCAGCCCATCACACAATCCACATCCGGGAAGCGCTCCCGGATGTGCGGGCTGTAGATGTAATCCACCACTTCGTCACTGAGCGCCAGGATTTTCACCAGTCGGAGCTTCTGCGCTTAATGTCCATCCCAAGAGCGGCCGTAATTGCGCCGCAGTTTTTCCAGAATCGCGGCTTCCAGGTCAATATCGGTCACACTGGCCAATTGTAAGAGATATAGGGCCACATCCGCCAGTTCATCGGCGAGTTTAGCCGGGTCGGCCGACTCGCGCCACTGATACAGCTCCAGCACCTCGGCCGCTTCAATGGCGAGAGAGGCGGCCAGGTTGCGGGGCAGCTGAGGCCGGGCTGACTCGGGCGCATACCAGCCCTTGGCGGTGACAAAGCGGTGCATGGCGGCGGTCAGTTCAGCCAGTGTCATAGGCTCCCACCAAAAAAAAAGGCCAGCCCCGTTGAGCGGAGCCGGCCAGTGATACGGGCCAACCAATTATAGCCGAGGCCGGGGGCCTTACTCGGCTTTCTTCTTGCGCGGCGCGGCGCGCTTCTTGGGCGCGGCCTCCGCGCCCGCCTCGCCGGCAGCCGCCTTGCGGGCCGGCGCGCGGCGTTTGGGCTTGGGCGCCCCGGTCTCCACCGCGGCCACGGCCACGGCCGAAGACTCCGCCGTGGCGCTGACCACCGAGTTATCGCCGTCGAACTGGTTGGGGACATAAGCGTCCGCCTTCCAGTCGTTGTGCCAGTGACCGTTATTGTCGAAGTACCGGAACTGGTAGGAGCGGTTCTCGTCCAGGCGCAGGGTGGCGCCCCACGAGCCATCCACCGAGCGGGTCATGGGCTGGGAAACGATGCTCCAATCGTTGAAATCCCCCACCAGATACAGGTGGGTGACCCCTTCCAGCTCCGGCATGGTGAAGGTCACTTCGACCTTGCCATTGCCTAATTGTCGTTTAGCCAACATAATTCTTCTCCTTTGAAAGACAACGGGGCGATTATAGCCTGATAAGGCGAGTTCAGGCCTCCAATAATCTCCCGGTCAGATTTCAGGCAGATTAACGGGAGGTCGGCCGGCCTTAAGGGACCCCCGCCGGCGCCCGTTATGACCGGCCCCGCAGTGAGCGCAGCCAAGCCCGTCCGCCCAACATCCAGCGTTGAATCCGGCCCGCCAGCCACTCCGGCGGGTCATAGTCCGCTAACGGGAACAGCGGCAGGCCGGCGGCGCCCAAGACGCCGTTGGCGGCCTCCACGCCGCTGACAGCGGCGCGTTCGATGAAGAGCGCCGGCCAGGGGCCGCGCACCCAATCCCCGCACGTCCACAGGTTCGGCCAGGGGGTGGCCACGCCCAGCCACCGCTCCGCCCGGTCCACGGTCAACCGGGTATGCACGGCCGGGTTGCGCTGGAGCAGCTGGTGGATGACATGGCCGCGCAGCTCGGGATACACCCGGTAAAGATCGGTGAGCGCTTGCGCCAGGATGACGGCGTCCGGCTGGGCAAAGAACGCCTCGGACCGGTATAAATGCATCTCGATGGCGCTGCCGCCGGTGGCGCGCGCCCAGGCCGTATATTCGGACTGGAAGCGCTCCAGCCAGAAGAAGTTATCCACGCTGAAGTCGCCGGTGAAGATGCCGCCTTCCGGCCCGTCGCGCGGGGGGCGGTCGAACCAGATCCGCACCGTGCCGTTGGGCAGGCCCTCCGGCCAGCGCAGACCGCCGGCCACGGCCCGCGTGGCCTCGCTGGCCCGCAAGAGCCGTTCGACGGCCGGCGCGTCGGCGGCCAGGATGACGTGGTCAGCCGGGAAGGTGCGCGGCCCGCGCGGCGTGGTCACGCGCACCGCCCAGCGCACCGGCGCGGAGTACGCCGTGAGCG
>JAGOBN010000297.1 GCA_017999235.1 Anaerolineales bacterium
CGATATTACGGCCACCGATCAACGTCTGGCGGAACTGGCCCTGCAGGGCATCCCGCAAACGGCAGTGGAGTATCTCACCGAGGCCGGCGGTCAGCCGCAGGTGGAGGTGGTCTTCGCGCTTCCGGTGGCGGATCTGACCACGCGGGCGATCGTCGGTGTGCTCCTGGGGCGCGCGGATTTGGCCGGCAACCCGCTGCTGCAAAGCACCTTCGCCAATCTGAGCGGCGTGGCGGATGGCGCCGGCGTCGGTTTCCTGGTGGATGATCACGGGCTGATCGTTTATCACCCCGACCCCAGCCTGGTAGGGCAGCTTTTCCAGCCGGCCGAACAGGCCGAAAGCCTCGCCTCGAATTTGCCCGGCGCGCAGGCCTATCGGGACCGCGGCCCGGACGGCACCCGGCGGCTGGTGCTGGTCTATGCCTCGCCCGGCTACCCGTGGTCGGTGGTCATCGTCCTGCCCAACCGCCTGGTGCTTGAGCTGGCGGCCGAGATCGCGTCGCCCATCATCATCATCTTGTTGGTCATCGGCGGCCTGGGGCTGGTGGTGGTGGCCGGGATTGCCAACCAGGTGACGCGGCCGGCGGAAGCGTTGGCCGCCGCCGCGCAGCGCATTTCCGAGAACCAGCTGGATCAGCCCGTCGCGGTCACCGGCCAGGACGAGATCGGCCGCGCCGGCCAGGCGTTCGAACGCATGCGCCAGCGCCTGCGGGCCCGGCTGAGCGAATTGAACCTGCTGCTCAAAGTGAGTCAGGGCGTCTCCAGCAGTTTGAATCTGGGGGAGGCCCTGCCCGCCATCCTGGAAGGCGCCCGCTCGGTGACCGGCGCCGCCGGCGTGCGGATTGTCTTGGCGCCCGCGCAGGGCGGGGTGCTGGAGCCGGGCGCGCCGGGGGCCAGTTTCGTCACCGGGCCGGCCGCCGAGACCATGGCCCCGCTGGATATCGGGGTGGTGGAGCTGGCCCGCGCCGAAGGCCGGGTGATCATTGACAACGTGGCCCGCGCCCGCGCCGTGCTGGATGTGGCCCCGGTGGCCGGCAAATTGCAGACCTTGATCATTCTGCCTCTGCGCCAGGAACAGTTTTATGGCGCGCTTTGGCTGGGCTTCGATCAGCCGCACGCGTTTCCGGAGGCCGAGGTCAATTTCTTGGCGACGCTGGCCGGCCAGGCGGCGGTGGCCGTGGCCAATGCGCGCCTCTTCGCCGCCGCCGAGCAAGGCCGGCAGCGGCTGGCCGCCATCTTGGCCTCCACCCCAGATGCCGTGGTGGTCACCGACCGCAGCCATCGGATCTTGCTGCTCAACCCGGCCGCCGAGGCCGCCTTTGAGCTCACCGGCCGGCCGGTGGTGGGCCGTTTGGCCACCGAAGCCCTGCCTAATCGGGAGCTGGCGCACTTAATCCAGGACGTGCGGCCCGGCCCCACCACCGGGGAATTTCAGACTGCCGCCGGCCGCACCCTGTATGCCTCGGTCTCGCCCATCATCAGCGCGGATGGCGCCACCCTGGGCCGCGTGTGCATCCTGCGCGATGTGACCCACTTCAAGGAACTGGACATGATGAAGTCGGAGTTCGTGGCTACGGTCAGCCACGACCTCCGGGCGCCGCTCACGTTCATGCGCGGCTACGCCACGATGCTGCCCATGGTCGGCGCGCTCTCCGACAAACAGCGCGAGTTTGCGGACAAAATCATCAGCGGCATTGAGCAGATGACCAAGCTGATTGATGATTTGCTGGACCTCGGCCGGATCGAGGCCGGCGTCGGTCTCGCCCAGGAGCCCTGCGCGCTGGATGAGCTCTTGCACGGCTTGGTCGATACGGTCGGGCCGGTGGCGGTGAACAAGGGGCTGGCCTTGCAGACCGACATTCCTCCGGATTTGCCCCTGATCTTCGGCGATGCCACCCTCTTGCGCCAGGCCATCAGCAACTTGCTGGATAACGCCATCAAATACACCCCCAGCGGCGGTCAGGTGCGTCTGCAATTGGCCATGGAGCCGAGCCTCTTCCGGGTGACGGTCTCGGACAGCGGGGTGGGGGTGGCGCCCGCGGACCAAGTCCACCTGTTCGAGAAGTTCTTCCGCGTCAAACAGCGCGGCAGCACCCAAGTCAAGGGGTCGGGCCTCGGGCTGGCGATTGTGAAATCCATTGTCGAGCGGCACGGCGGCCAGGTCTGGGTGGAGAGCAAGCTGGGCAAGGGGAGCACGTTCATTATTGAAGTGCCGCGCGGTCAGCCGGCCGGCCCCGAACGGGCGGAGAGCGCGCGGGCCAATAACTCCGGGTCCGGAACAACTTTATCCTAGGCGCCGCTGGCTAAGCGGGGCGGCGGCCGGCCAAAACCCGCTGACTTTCCATTGGCGGCTGGTTTGATTCTTAAATTGGCCATTGACGGACGGTTTTTTGTTGATACAATAAATGTTCCGGACGTTTGCGTCCGGGTAGTTGGTGATAGATTTCGCAATCCCGGTTTTCACCCCGTTTAGCTCCAACGGCGCAGGAGTACCGCATGTCCAATGTTTTGGGTAGCAAATCGTACGCGCGCATCAAGGACGTCCTCACCCTCCCCTCGCTGATTGAAGTTCAGCTTGAGTCATTTGAGTGGTTCCGGCACGAAGGTCTGGCGGAACTGTTTGAGGAAGTCTCGCCGATTGAATCGTTCAACGGCGGGATGCAGTTGTGGTTTCCCAGCAAACGCGTCGAGCAGATGGGCTTCAACCTGAAGTACTGGTTTGACGAGCCCAAGCACAGCATCGATGAGTGCGTCGAGCGTGATATCACGTACGCCGCGCCGCTGTACGTCTCCGTCTTGCTCACCGGCAGCGAAGTCCCCAGCCCGGTGAAGAACGACATCTTCTTGGGTGACTTTCCGTTGATGACCGATAACGGCACGTTCATCATCAACGGCACCGAACGGGTGGTGGTTTCGCAGCTGATCCGCTCGCCGGGCGTGTATTTTGAGGCGGAGGAAGATCGCACCTCCGGCCGGCGCCTGGCCATGGCCAAGCTCATCCCGGATCGCGGCGCGTGGATGGAGTTTGAGACGCGCAAGAGCGACTACCTGACGCTCAAGTTCAACCGCAAGCGCACCGTGCCGGTCACCATCCTGCTGCGCGCTTTGGCCGCCGTCAGCGATGGCCTGGAGAACTCGCCCATCAAGCACGGCACCGAAGACGAGATCCTGGCGCTGTTCACTGACGTGGACACCAACCCGGATCATCTCTTCATCCCGGCCACCCTGCGCCAGGAGCCGACCTGGGGCGAGAATACGCGCGACAAACGCACCGTGGCGGAAGAAGCTCTGGTGGAGTTCTACAAGCGCATGCGCCCGGGCGATCCGCCCACGCTGGATAATGCGCGCGAATTCCTGCTGCAGCAGTTGTTCGATCAGCGCCGCTATGACCTGGAGCGGGTGGGGCGCTACAAGCTCAACCAGAAGCTGGGCTTGACCGAAGTGGTGCCGCTCAGCCATCGCACCATCTCCGCGTGGGACGTGATCAACGTCCTCAAGCGCATGATCAACATCAATAACGCGGTTGAGGAAACGGATGATATCGACCACCTCGGCAATCGCCGGGTCAAGACCGTCGGTGAGCTGATCCAGAACAAGATGCGCGTTGGTCTGCGCCGCATGGAGCGCGTGGTCAAAGAGCGCATGTCCATCCGCGAAAGCGACAATGTCACGCCGCTGACGCTGGTCAACATCCGCCCGGTGGTGGCCGCCATCCGCGAGTTCTTCGGCTCCAGCCAGCTCTCGCAGTTCATGGATCAAACCAATCCGTTGGCGGAGTTGACCCACAAACGCACGCTGTCGGCGCTCGGGCCGGGCGGTCTGCGCCGCGAGCGGGCCGGCTTCGACGTCCGCGACGTCCACCACTCCCACTATGGCCGCATTTGCCCGATTGAAACGCCGGAAGGCCCGAACATCGGCCTGATCGGCCGGCTGGGCTCCTACGCCAAGGTCAACGCCTTTGGCTTTATCGAGACGCCGTATCGCAAGGTGGTGAAGTGGCTGCCGGTCGATGACAAGCGCCTGCTCGGCCGGAAGCTGCGCGAGGACATCGCCGATCCCAAGACCGGCGAGATCATCGCGCCGGAGGGCGAGGAAATCACCAAGGAGCTGCTCAAGAAGATCGCCAAGGTGAAAGAGGAAGTGGATATCCTCCCCTTTGTTTCGGAAGATATTCATTACCTGTCGGCGGACGCCGAAGACCGCTACACCATCGCCCAGGCGACCACGCCGTTGAACGAGACGATGGAATTCATCCGCGCCCGGCCGTCCTGCCGGCATGCTTCCAAGTTCCTGTTCGCGCCGCCGGAGCGCATTGACTACATGGATGTGGCGCCGCGCCAGATCGTGGGCATCAGCGCCGCGCTGATCCCGTTCCTGGAGCATGACGACGCCAACCGCGCCCTGATGGGCTCCAACATGCAGCGCCAGGCCGTGCCGTTGCTGCGGCCGGATGTGCCGGTCGTGTCCACGGGCATGGAGAAGCAAGCCGCGCTGGATTCGGGCCAAGTGCTGACGGCCGACGAGGACGGCGAAGTGATCTCCGTCACCGGCAAGGAAATCATCGTCCAGAGCGGCAGCAAGAAGCGCACCTACCGGCTCCGCAAGTACACGCGCTCCAATCAGAGCACGTGCATCGACCAGCGGCCGGCTGTGGTCAAGGGCCAGAAGGTCAAGCAGGGCGAGGTCATCGCCGATTCGTCCTCCACCGACCATGGCGAGATCGCCCTGGGCCACAACGTCCTGGTGGCTTTCTTGTCCTGGGAGGGCGGCAACTATGAAGACGCCATCCTGATCTCCGAGCGCATGGTGCGCGAAGATAAGTTCACGTCCATCCACATCGAAAAGCACGAGGTGGAAGCGCGTGATACGCGCCTGGGGCCGGAGGAGATCACCTACGACATCCCCAACGTGGGTGAAGAGGCGCTCAAAGACCTGGACGAGAACGGCATCATCCGGATCGGCGCCGAAGTCGGCCCGAACGATATCCTGGTCGGCAAGATCACGCCCAAGGGTGAGAAAGAGCTGACCCCGGAAGAGAAGCTGCTGCGCGCGATCTTCGGGGAGAAGGCGCGCGAGGTGAAGGACTCCTCGCTGCGCCTGCCGCACGGTGAGCGCGGCAAGGTGATCGACGTCAAGGTCTTCACCCGCGACGAACACCGCGATCTGCCGGCCGGCGTCGAGAAAATGGTGCGGGTCTCGGTGGCGCAGCGCCGCAAGATCACCGAGGGCGACAAGATGGCGGGCCGGCACGGCAACAAGGGCGTCATCTCCAAGGTGGTGCCGGTGGCGGATATGCCGTTCCTGCCGGACGGCACGCCGATTGATATTATCCTTAATCCGCTGGGCGTCCCGGGCCGCATGAACATCGGCCAGGTGCTGGAGACCCACCTGGGGTGGGCGGCGGATCGGCTCGGCTTCCGCGCCGTGACGCCGGTTTTTGACGGCGCCTCCGAAGAGGAAATCGAGGCCGAGTTGGCCCGCTCCTGGTTGATGGACCGCGCCTGGGCGGCGGTGGCGGAAAGCGCTTGGCAATGGCTGGGCGAGCAGAACTATGACCCGGAGAGCATCGAGGATGATGCCGAAGTCCGCCGCCTGTATCTGGCCCAGTGGCTGCGCGGCAAGAAGTACAACCAGGATCTGCTGGCCACCAACGAGAAATATGCGCGCCGCGCCGCCCTGCGGGAGTGGCTGCGCGATCTGGGCTACGACCCCGATCTCCTGCTGACGTTTGAAGACACCTCGGCGCCGGCTGCGGTGCGTAAGACCATGGATGAGGCGACCATCGAGGTGTGTCTGCGCCTGTGGCTCACCGCCCACGGCCAGGCCCA
>JAGOBN010000298.1 GCA_017999235.1 Anaerolineales bacterium
GGTCCACCTCCCAGGCGCCGGGGTTGTAGCCGCACAGCGCCGACCAGACATCGCCGTTCGCCCACCAACTGCCCCAACAGCCGCTGACCGTCAGATAGCGGGTGGTGCATTCGGCCACCGCCGCCGGATCGTTCCAGACATCCGTGGAGGGCGCGTCCCCGCACACCCCGCCCGGCGCGAAGTGTTCGGGCAGCAACTGCGTGCGGCCCACCGCGCCGGCCGAAGAGCCGTATAAATCCTCGGCCCGAATCGTCTTGCCCAGCCGCTGGCCCAGCGCCTGCAGAGCCGGGTTGGCGGCGATCACGGTAAGCCCATCACGCTGGCGTTGAGCCGTGCGGGAGATGGTCAGCCCCAGCACCAGCCGTTCATACAGGCTGGCCGGCCAACGCGCCACCACCGCCTCCCAGGCCCGGAACTGCCCGTAGGGGCCGGGCTTCGTCGGGTCGCTGACGCCCCAGTCCTCGGCATTGGTTTCGCCAAACGGGATGGCGGCGGCGGCTTCGGGCGGGAAAATCTTGCCGGTTTCACCCGGCAGCGCCGGCCGGCCCGTGGCCGTGCGCGGCACCGCGGCGGCGTAAAACGCTTTCAACAAGCGCCAATCCGGGTAGCCCACGGTCTGCGCCATCGTTTGGTAAGGGGCTTCGGCGGTAGTGTAGCCGCTGGCCGCCGAAGCGCCCACCGGCCAAACCGGGCCGGCCGAGATCATCACCAGCAGGCCCACAAATCCCAGCACGATGCCGGCTTTCAGGGTGGCCTCCCCCGGCCCCGCCGGAGCGCTGTTCCCGCGGGCGGCCGGCGCCGGCCGCCACAGCAGACTGACGCCCACATAGCCCGCCGCGCCCAGCGTCACCACCAGGAGCGCCATCCGGCGCAGGGGGGTCAGGATTTCCGGCTGCAGAACGCGCAGCTCCCAATCATCTTCCCGGGCCAGGTACGCGGGCAGGGCGGCCCAATTGCCCTGCGCCTGGACCAGGCAGGCCGCGTTGACCCAATAGCGGCCCTGGACATACCACTGCGGGCAGGGCAATTCCCGCTGGGCGCCGGCGCTCGCCCAGTAGCCCAAGCTCAGGTGGGTGTGACCGCCCGGACACTCGTGGGCCAAGACCGTCCCCGGTGTCACCTGGGTATAGTGACGATTCGAGGCGCTTATACTAGCTTGAATTTGAATCTGGCACAAATGAAAAGCCAGCATTTGCCAGCCTTGCGCCGCGCCCTGGCACTCCACCGCCACGAACTGCCCGCCGCCCCCCACCGGATCGCCGCCGGCCAGGCTCCACGCCAGGCCATCGCCCGGACACATGCTGCGGAGCAGGCCATCCGGCCCCAGCACATCGATGCCCGGCACCTCGGCGTCCACCCAGTGAATTTGCCCGTCGGGGACATTGGCGCGGGGAGCGGCGCTGAAGACCAGGAAGGTCTCCAGGGCGCTGGCGCTGGTGTACGGAGACGTAAACGCCGGCTCCGCGGCCTGGGCCGTGGCCGGCCAGCTGGTCAGCAGCGCCAAGCTGAGCACGAGGCCAAGCCGCACTCCCCCCCGGCGGGTCGAATGGGCAAAGGCAACCATAATAAGGTGACCGCCGGGCCAAGCCGGCAGCTCGAGCGCGATTATAGGCCCGAACCTGGGCCGGCGCTATTCGGTTGCATCTTCCCTGGCCCTAGACTATGATGCACACCCTACGTTTAGACAGACTGAGGCAATAGGTAAACATGACGGATCAATTGGTTGAAACGGCGGCCGCGCAGACCGTGGTGATTGGGGTGCGGTTCATGCGCGTGGGCAAGGTCTATCACTTTGAAGCCTCGGATTTTCCAGGGGTCCGGCCGGGGGACCGGGTGGTTGTGGACACCACCCGCGGCCGACAGTTGGGGGAAGTGGTGCAGTTGGTCCCGCCCGAGAAGCGCTCCACGCCGGACGGCGGCTATAAGCGCATTGACGGGATCGCCACGCCGCGCGATCTGGCCATGGAGCAGTACTGGCGCTCCAAAGAGACCGAGGCCATGATCAATGCCCGCGAGCGCGCCTTCAAGCTGGCGCTGGAGGGCGTTAAGGTCGTCAAGGCCGAATACAGCTATGACGGGTCGCGGCTGACCTTCCTGTTCAGCGCCCCGGATGAGGCCGGCGCCGCTGCCGGCGGGGGCAATCTGCCGGCGCGGGTGGACCTCAAATCGCTGCGCGAGGATATGCAGACGCTCTATCCCCAGCAGGCCGTCGCCTTTCGGCAGATTGGCCCGCGGGATGTGGCCAAACTGATCGGCGGCCTGGGCGCCTGCGGCCTGGAAAACCGCTGCTGCTCGATGTTCCTCACCGAGTTCAGCCCGGTCAGCATCAAGATGGCCAAGGAGCAGGGGATCTCGCTCAACCCGGAAGAGATCACCGGCATGTGCGGCCGGCTGCGCTGCTGCCTGGTCTACGAATACGAGCAATACGTCGCCGCCCGCAAGCAGCTCCCCAAACGCAACAAACTGGTGATCACGCCCAAGGGCGAAGGCAAAGTGGTGGACGTCAACCCGCTCAAAGAGTCGGTCTGGGTGGAGATCCCCGAAGGCGAAGGCTGGCGGACGTACGAGTTCGCCAAGGCCGACCTCCAGCCCAAAGAGGAGCTGGAGACCCTGCAGAAAAAAGCGGCTGCCCCGTGCGACCGCCACGAAGGCGGCGGCTGCAGCTGCGGCAAAGCTAAAAAGAAGTAGGGCATGACCGGCCTCGATAAGCTCGCCGAACTGGAGCTGCGCCAGGCGCCCCAGCGGCTGGTGTCGCTGGTGCCGTCCCTGACGGAAAGCGTGTTCCAGCTAGGGGCCGGCGCGCGGGTGGTGGCGCTCACCGATTATTGCGTCCAGCCGGCGGAGGGCGTGCGCGGCCGGCTGCGCGTCGGCGGCCCCAAAAACCCGGATCTGAAACTGATCGCAGCGGCGCTGCCCGACCTGATCCTGGCCAGCCGCGAAGAGAACCGGCGCGAGGATGTGGAAGCCCTGCGCGCCGCGGGCTTTAAAGTCTGGGTGACCTTCCCGACGACGGTGGCCGAGACCGTGGCCCTGCTGTGGGAACTCGTGCGGGTGCTGGATGTGCCGCACATGACGCCGGTGGTGGATGCGCTGGAGCGCGCCTGTGAGATCGCGGCCCTGGCGGCCGAAAACACGCCGCTCACCCGGGTCTTCTGCCCCATCTGGCGCGAGCCGCGCGCCCCGGAGCCCGCGCAGTGGTGGATGACCTTCAACGCCGGCACTTACATGCACGACCTGCTGCGGTTGTGCGGGGCTGAAAACGTGTTTGGCGACCGGGCGCGCCGCTACCC
Source organism: Anaerolineales bacterium (assembly GCA_017999235.1). The sequence continues at coordinate 3,291 of JAGOBN010000298.1, forward strand.
GCTGGCGGCGGATTTGGGCGCGGCGCCGGCCGAGCCGCCCGACCCGGCGCGCGATACGCGCTATCCCCGCGTCACCCCGGCCGAGATCGCCGCGCGCGCGCCGGCCGTGATCCTGTTGCCCAGCGAGCCGTATCCTTTTACAATGGCGGACCGGGCGGCTTTGGACGTTGCCCTGGCCAGCCCGGTGGACCGCGTCCACACCGTGGATGGCAGTTTGCTCACCTGGCCCGGCACCCGCTTGGGCCGCGCCCTGAGTGAATTGCCGGCGCTGTTTCTGCCCGCGCCGGCCGCTCCGGGCTAGCTTGTCCACCAAGGAGTCTGTATGCGTATTGGCCTGGTAAGTTTGCTGGTGAGCCTCGCGCTGGTCTTGACGGCCTGTGGCGGCGGAGGCGGCGGCACGCCGACGCCCACCCCGAGCGTCGGCGCGCCGGCTATTGATTATCCCGCGCCCGAGGCCCAGGCGCTGCCCACCGGGTATCCGGTGTCCGATATCCCGACGCCCGAGGGCTACCCGGCGCCGTGACGGACGAGCCGCGCTTTACGGCGCTGGAATTGCAGCGCTACAACGGGGAGCGCGGCCGGCCGGCCTACATCGCCTTTGCCGGGGTGGTCTACGACGTGAGCGCCTGCCCGAAGTGGCGCGCCGGCCTGCATGAACAGCTGCACTTCCCGGGGCAGGATCTGACCGCCGCGCTGGCCGAAGCCCCGCATGCGGCCGAGGTCTTCCAGCGGCCGTGCGTCCGGCGCATCGGCGTCTTAAGCGACACGCGCTGACGTGGCGCGGACGGGACGGTTTCTGCTATACTGGGCGCATGTTGACCAGGCGATGGTTCGGCGGCACTAACAGCGATCATAACGCTAACCGGCTGAGCCGGGCGCGCCGACCTGCCTGCTGATCCACCTCAGGAGAGGTTCTACGCCGCCCGCGCTTCCCAGCCGGGCGGTTTTTATTTGTGACGCGGCTGTCAGCATCCGTGTTTTGATTTTTGAGGATATCCCATGTACAAAACCCACACTTGCGGCGAACTGCGGGCCGAGCACGTCGGCCAGACTATCACCCTGGCCGGCTGGGTGCATACGCGCCGCGACCACGGCGGCCTGATCTTCCTCGACCTGCGTGACCGGCACGGCTTGACCCAGGTGGTGGCCAACCCCGCCACAGGCGCCGCCGCGCACGCCGGCGCGTCGCGCGCCCGCAACGAATTCGTGCTGCAGGTCACGGGCCTGGTGCGCCGGCGGCCGGCCGGCAGCGAGAACCCCAAGCTGGCCACCGGCGCGGTCGAGGTGGAAGCCCAGGCGGTGGAGATCCTGGGGCCGGCCAAGGTGCTGCCCTTCCAGGTGAACGACGACGCCCCGGTGGACGAGACGCTGCGCTTGAAGTACCGCTACCTGGATTTGCGCCGCGAGCGCCTGCAGCGCAACCTGCTGCTGCGCCACAACGTCGTCAAATTCATGCGCGATTTTATGAGCGCGCGCGGCTTCCTCGAGGTCGAGACGCCCATCCTGTTCAAGACCACGCCCGAGGGCGCGCGTGACTATCTGGTGCCCTCGCGCCTGCATCCCGGCGAGTTCTATGCCCTGCCGCAAAGCCCCCAGCAGTTGAAGCAGCTGCTGATGGTGGCCGGCGTCGAGCGCTACTTCCAGATCGCGCGTTGTTTCCGGGACGAAGACCTGCGCGGCGACCGCCAGCCGGAGTTTACGCAGCTGGACCTGGAGATGTCGTTCGTGCACCGCGACGATGTGCTGGCGGTGGTGGAAGAGCTGTACACCCAGATGATCCCGGCCGTGGCCCCGCACAAGCGCCTGGCCTTTTCCCCGTGGCCCAAGCTGGCTTATCGCGAGGCGGTGGCGCGCTATGGCTCGGATAAGCCGGACCTGCGCTTCGGGCTGGAGCTGTACGATCTCAGCGCGCTGATGGCGCACAGCGAGTTCAAGGTCTTCCAGCTGGCGCTGGGCGCCGGCGGCGTGGTGAAGTGCATCGTCGCGCCGGGCTGCGCCGGTTACTCGCGCAAGGAAGTGGACGATCTGACCACCTTCGCCAAGGAGCAGGGCGCCAAGGGCCTGGCCACCCTGGCGCTGACCGCCGGCGGCGTGGAAGGCACGGCCAAGAAGTTCATCAAGCCCGCCGAAGTGGAACAGCTCCGGACGCTGACCGGCGCCGGCGAAGGCGACCTGGTGCTCTTTGTGGCCGACTCGGCCGCGGTGGCGCATAAGACCCTGGGCGCGCTGCGCCTGTTCTTCCGCGACCGGCTCAACCTGGCCGATCCGGCCGTGCTGGCCTTCGCCTGGATCGTGGATTTCCCCATGTTCGCGTGGAATGCCGAGGAACAGAAGTGGGACGCCGAGCATCATCCCTTCACCATGCCCAAGCAGGAACACCTGGCGCTGATGGAGAGCGATCCCGGTGCGGTGCTGGCGGACGCCTACGATATGATGGGCAACGGCTATGAATTGGCGTCCGGCTCTATCCGGATTCATCGCCGTGACATCCAGGCCCAGATCTTCGAA
>JAGOBN010000299.1 GCA_017999235.1 Anaerolineales bacterium
CCGCAAATTCGTCGATCGCGGCGAGGTCGAAATCATCAATGACGCGTTTGAGGCGTTCGAGCTCTGCGAGGGCCGGGGCGGGAAGCCGTTCACCGGCATAGAGGCCGTGAATGAAATTCTTGTAGCCGCCGAACCCGGCTTTCTGGATGGCCTTTGAGACCTGAGATATGGAACAGCCGCAGAGGGCCGCAGCTTCCGCGATCTTAAACGCCGGCTGGCGCTTTGCCTGGGCCACCAGGCGGTCAATGATTTTGCGTTCCGTCGGGTTCAGCCGCGTTGTGTCTACGTTGAACATGAATGCTCCGCGGGCGGTGGGCGCGTCCGGGCCGCCGCCTGTCCGCTGAGTATCACACACATTGGAAAAATTTTCCAAAAAGCAGCCCATCACAGCGATATTGTGGATAATTTCTTGACAAGCCGATCGCTTGGACTTACACTCGCCCCGCATTAGAAGGGACAAGACGCCTTGGATAAAAACACCGTTCTCGAGTTGGTGGCACGGATCCTGCCGGCGAGTCAGATCAACACGGCCCCGGATGATCTCTACGATGCTGCGGCTGATCGCTATAAGAAATACGCCAAAGCCAGAAAAGTTCTGGATGTGCCGCCGCCGGTGGCCATCGTCTATCCCCGGACGACCGAGGAAACAGCCCGGGTGTTAGCCCTGTGCAACGCGCACGGCCTCAACGTCATCCCCCGCGCCGGCAAGACCGCCACCGAGGGCGGGCTAGAGAACTGGAAGGAACACACCTTGGTCGTGGATGCCCGGGATTTGAACCGGATCATCAAGATTGATGACTACAATATGCAGGCCACCGTCGAAGCAGGGGTCACCTTAAAGCGGCTGGAGGATGAGCTCAACCAACGCGGCCTGACCACCGGCCATTCGCCCCAGTCCAAGCCGGTTGCCAAACTCGGCGGCCTGGTGGCGACGCGCAGCATCGGCCAGTTCTCAACCCTGTATGGCGGCATCGAGGATATGGTCGTCGGGCTGGAGTGTGTGTTCCCGGATGGGCATGTGGCCCGGATCAAAAATGTGCCGCGCCGCGCGGGCGGCCCCGATATCCGCCATATCGCCATCGGCAGCGAGGGGACGCTCTGCTACATCACCGAAGTGACGGTCAAGCTCTATCGACACTTCCCCGGCAACAATGTCTTTTTCGGTTATCTCGTCAAGGATGTGGCCAGCGGGATCAAGGTGCTGCGGGAAGTCATGGTCAACGGGTACCGGCCGTCGGTCGCCCGGGTCTATTCCGAGGAGGATGCCCGGCAGCACTTTTCCCACTTTCACAAGGGGCACTGTGTGCTCCTGTTTATGGCCGAAGGGAATGCGGGCCTCGTGCAGGCCACCTGCGCCGGCATTGAAGAAGCGGTGGCAAAGTTCAAGGACGGCCTCCTTGAGCAGGTGGACAGCGCCCTGATCGCCTCCTGGTTCGCGCATCTCAACTGGTCCCAGCAGGACATCGACGACGAATTCCAGGGGATGATCGACCACGATGCCCACGCCGGATTCACCACCGAAGTGTCGGCCGACTGGGAAACCATTCCGACGCTGTATCACAATGTGATGACGCGTATCCGGGCGGAGTTCCCACGGGCCCACGATTTAACCATGTTGGGCGGCCATTCATCCCACAGCTATATCAATGGCACCAATATGTATTTCGTCTACAACTACGCCATCCATTGCGCTCCCGAGGATGAGCTGCGGGTGTATCACCACCCGATCCAGCGCCTCATCGTGGAAGAGACCCTCAAGCTCGGCGGGTCCATGTGCCATCACCATGGCATCGGCAAATATCGCAGCGAATGGACGAAAGATGAGCACGGCTCGGCCTACTACATGCTCGCGAAACTCAAGGCCGCTTTCGATCCCAACGGCATCATGAATTTCGGCACCATCTTCTATCAGGCGGAGGGCGCCAAATTTATCTACCCGCCCCCTGAATGACGACACCGGGCCAGCGTCCGCTGGAACTTCAGCGCGGCGAGCACCGCCTCCACCTTGGCGGCGATCACGTTAGCGCCCGAACGCCGCGGGACAGCGTAGGCGGCCGGGCCGGCCGGCCATCCCGGCGCCGGCGGAGCCGCGTAAATCGGGATTGAGCTGATGCGCATCCTGTGCTTGCTAAAGCCGGTCATTGATGTGGATCAGCTGCGCTATGACCGCGACCGGAACACCCTCCTGCGCGAGCAGGCGCGGCTGATGCTCAACCCCGAGGATGCGACCGCGGCGGCGACGGCGCTGGAGATCAAACGCGCCGTCCCCGCGACCTATATCGAGGCGGTGAGTATGGCGCCGCGGGCCGCCCGGCCGCACCTCGAGGATCTCGTCCGCCGGGGCTTCGACCAAGCCGCCTTGCTCTGCGATCCGCGCTATGCCGGCAGTGATACCTGGGCGACGAGCCGGGTGCTGGCCCGCTACCTGCGGACGCGGGAGTATGACAGCATCTTCTGCGGCACCCACACCCTCGACGGCGGCACCGGCCAGGTGCCGGCCCAGATCGCCGAACTCCTGGGGCTGCCCGTCATGGTGGGCATCACGACCCTGGTTGAACTTGATCCGCGGAAAGGGCAGGCGGTAGTTGATGTGGACGGCGAGACCGCGCTGCTGCGCTTCTCCGTTGCTCTGCCGGCGGTGCTGGGGTTTCAGTACCGCCCGGAGCGCAAGCTGCCCTACCTCCGGCCGGCCGACCTGCAGCGGGATGTGTCCGATCAGGTAATGGTGCTGGGCAACACCGAACTCGGGATGGACGAGGCGGAGCTCGGGCTGCGAGGCTCCCTCACCCAGGTGCGCCACATTGCGGTGGAGGCCCGGGAAGCCAAAGCCCCGCTGCGGCTGCGCGTCGACCGGGAGGGCCTCGACCAGGTGTGCCGCTGGCTGGAACAGCGGGGATTCCTTCAGCCATGAAACGGGTCCTGGTATATATCGACGAAGACGCCGTCGAAGACTCCCTCCAACTCCTGGAGGTCGGGCGGTTGATGTACGGCGCGGCCGGCTTTTGGTCCTACGCCCTGGCGGCGGGCGGGCGATCCGGCGAGGCCGGCCGCCGGTTTGACTGTGTGTTCCGGGTCAGCCAGGGAGCGCTGCCCAATTACGAGACGGCCGCGCTGGCCCGCTGTATCGAGGCCCTGCAGCGGACTTACGGTTTTGATGCCATCCTGTTTCCCGCCACCCACTGCGGCCGGATGCTTGCCCCGCGGGCGGCGGCGCGGCTGCGCGCTGGGCTGGTGGCGGATGTCACTGGCGTGGGGAGGGATGGTGATGGACTCTGGCTGGCGCGTCCAGCCTTCGGCGGGCGCCGGCTGGCCACGATCGTCTGCCGGGGAGACGGACCCGTCATGCTGAGTGTGCGGCCCAGGGTCTTCACCGCTGGGCCGCCGGTGCGCAAGTCCGCGGAGTATATCGAGATTGAGGCGCCGGACCCGCCGGCCCCGGGCGTCCGTCTGATCGAGCGCCGCGAAAAGCCGCCGGCGCGCGATATCCGCGACAGCGCCGTCCTCATCGCCGGCGGCGGCGGAGTTCTCGATGATTTCCCCCTCCTTGAGCGGCTCGCGCAAGCGCTCCATGGAATGGTCGCTGCCAGCCGCAAGGCCGTGGACCTGGGCAAGGCCCCGCGGGCCAACCAGGTGGGCCAATCGGGAAAGACCGTCAGCCCCCGGCTGTACATGGCCATTGGCATCTCGGGTTCGGCCCCGCATCTCGCCGGCTTCCGGAACGCCGAGTATGTCCTGGCGGTCAATCCAGACCGGCACGCCCCGATCTGCAGCCTGGCGGACGTCGTTGTGGAAGGGGATGGCCGGGAGTTTGTCGAACGGCTGCTGGAGCGCCTAGACGCCGCCCGCACTCAGACTCATGGAGGTCAAGGATGAACATCACGGACTTTACGCTGGACTTTTTCTCCCTGAAAGGCAGGCAGGCCCTGGTGACCGGCGGCAATAGCGGCCTAGGGCAGGCCTTTTCGGTGGCGTTGGCCAAGGGCGGAGCGAATGTGATGGCCGTCAGCCTGACGGAGGAAGATGGCGAGACCCAGCGCTGGGTTGAGGCCTGCGGGGTCGAGTACCAGCACCTGCCCGGCGATATCACCGCCGAGGGCGAGTGCCGGCGGGCGGTGGACGCCTGTGTGGCGGCCTGGGGCCGCATCGACATTCTCGTCAACTGCGCGGGCATCTGCATCAACGTCGAGGATGTGACCAAGTTCACGCGCCAGGAATGGGACAAGATGGTGGCCGTCAATCTGACGGCGGCCTTTGAGATGACCCACGAGGCCTGCAAGCCCATGATCCAGCAGCGGCGCGGCAAGATCATCAATATCGCCTCTCTATTTTCTTTCCTGGGCGGCCAGTGGTCACCGGCCTACGCGGCCACCAAGCACGGGATCGTGGGCCTGACCAAGGCCATGTGCGACGAACTGGCGCAGTTCAATATCCAGGTCAACGCCATCGCTCCAGGCTATTTCGCTACTAAGCTGACGGAGAAGACCCGGAGTGACCCGCAGCGCAACGCCGCGATCCTTTCTCATATTCCGGCCAACCGCTGGGGCTGGACGGCGGATCTTATGGGCGCCTGCGTGTTCCTGGCCAGCGAGGCCTCGAACTATGTGAACGGCACGGTGCTGACCGTTGACGGCGGCTATTTGATGCGCTGATCAATCCGGGGAGACTGCTCGATCACCGGGCCACGGAACTGAAGCCCAGCCGGCTGGGCGAGGAGCAAGGTATGCGGGACGTGTATTTCATCGGGGTCGACAGCGGCACCCAGAGCACCAAGGTTTCAATTATTAACCAGCGCGGAGAGATTCTCCTCAGCGCCAGCCAGCCCCTGCGGCCCATGCAGTCCCGGCAGACGGGCTGGGTCGAACATCCGGATGACGATCTGTGGGACAGCATGAAGGCCGCGCTGAGGGAACTCATGGCCGCCTTCCCGGGGACGGTGGCCGACATTCAGGGGATTGGACTCTGCGCGATCCGCTGCTGCCGGGTGTTTCTGAAAAAGGATGGTTCCCTGGCCGCGCCGGTCATGAGCTGGATGGATGTGCGGGCCTATGCGCCCTTTGAAGATGATCCGGAGATCGGCTACACCGGATCAACCTCAGGCTATCTCACCTTTCGTCTGACGGGCGAGCTGCGGGACACCATCGCCAACTCGTACCAGGGCCAGTTCCCGGTGGATATGCTGACCTGGAAGTGGACGGAGGACCCCGCTGTGCTGTCGGCTTTCCGGATCCCCCGGAACAAGCTCCTGAGTATGGGCCTGCCGGGAGAAATCCTGGGCTATGTGTCCGCGGCGGCGGCGGCCGAAACCGGCCTGCCGGCGGGCCTCCCGGTGGTGGCCACGGCCAATGACAAAGCGGTGGAAGCCTTGGGGTCGGGGCTCATCGAACCCCGCGTGGCCCTCCTGTCTCTGGGCACCTACATCACCTCCATGGCTGCCGGCGACCAGAACCTGCCGGATACCAGTAATTTTTTCACCAATCTAGCGTGCATCCCGCACCGATACCTGTATGAAAGCACCGGCATCCGGGGCGGCATGTGGCATATCTCATGGTTCAAAAGCATTATCGGTGACGAGTTTGAGCAGAAAGCGCGCGCATCCGGTCGGAGCGTGGAGGAGCTTTTGGAGGCGGAAGCGGCCCAGGTTCCCGCTGGCGCCGATGGTCTCCTGACCATTCCGGACTGGCTGGCGCCGGCGACCCAACTGCACCGGAAGGGGGTCATGCTCGGCTTCGATCAGCGCCATACCCGGGGCCACATCTACCGGTCCATCCTGGAAGCCATTGCCATGCGGA
>JAGOBN010000300.1 GCA_017999235.1 Anaerolineales bacterium
GTTACAATAACGAGCATAGCTATTCAAGCAGAAATCCCCCAAAAGGGGTAGTCACCAGCCGGGCCAAATCACGACCCAATCAGTCCAATTTATGCCGCCGCGCTGCCCGCCAGCCGCCGACTATGTCGCTATTTTTCGACCTCCGGCCGATTCGGTTTTACACTGCCGCCAGTTGACGCTTCTCACCCTGGAGCCGCCATGCCCACCCTGACCAAGTATCAGCACTTCGCCGGCCGGCACAGCGAGACCGGCACCGTCCACAACTACCTGGCCTATCTGGGCGTCCAGGCGCCGCACACCGGCCGGCCGTACTCGGAGGCCCTGCTGCTGGGGGTCAGCGGCGGCCTGCTGATGGGTTACTTCGCTTTCGCCTACCAGGGCCATGACCCGCATATCGCCATCCTGACGCGCAACAGCTTTGACCCGCTGGAGACGCTGCTGGTGCGGTTGGGGGTGGTTCAACATCGGCAGCAAACCAGTGACGGGGCCAAAGCCGAGCGCCAGCTGGTGGCGGCTTTGGAGGAGGGCCTGCCGGCCATCGTGTGGGCCGATATGTTCAGCCTGCCCTACAACGGCTTGCCGGCCAGCAACGATTGGTGGGGGATGGCCCCCATCCTGGTGTATGGCTGTGAGCCGGAGGCCGTGTCCATCGCCGACCGTGCGGCCGTCCCGCTGACGGTCACGCCGGCGGAACTGGCCGCCGCCCGCGGGCGCGTCAAGAAGGACAAACACCGGTTGCTCACGCTGGAACCGCCCAACCCGGACAAGCTCCCGCTGGCGGTGCAGCAGGGGATCTGGGACTGCCTCAAGCGTTATACCGAAGCGCCGGTGAAGAGCGCCCGCGCCAACTTTGGCCAGGCCGCCTTTCAGCGCTGGGCCGACGCGCTGACCAAGCCCAAGGACAAACAGAGCTGGGCCAGAGTCTTCCCCGCCGGCGGCGCGCTCTACGCCGGCCTGACCAGCGCCTTTGACCGCTTCGGGCTGGGCGCGCTGGGCGCGGAACGCGACCACGGGTTGTACGCCGATTTCTTGGAGGAGGCCGGCCAGCTATTGGGGCGGCCGGCCCTGCGCGCCGCTGCCGCCCCCGTCCGGGCTTGCGCCCAGGGCTGGGCGGAGCTGGGCCGCGCCCTCTTGCCGGACACACTCCCGGTTTTGCGCGAGACGCGGGAACTGCTGGTGCGCCGGCGGCAGCTGTTCGTTGAGCGGGGGTGTCATGCCGCGGCCGAGCTGGCGGCCGCCAGCCAGCGCCTGGCGGAACTGCGCGCCAGCCTGGATTCGGATTTCCCGCTCAGCGCGGCGGAAGTAGCGGCGTTCCGCGAACAGCTCGCGGCCCAGGTCTTGCGGGTCGGGGCTCTGGAGCACGCCGCTTTTCAGGCGCTCCAGGCGGCCATGGACGGCTCGGCCGGGGATCAGCCGCGCTAGACCAGCCCGCGCCGGGCGGCCTCGGCCGCGGCCTGTGCGCGGGTGGTGACGTTGAGTTTCTCGAAGATGTCCTGGAGCTTGCGTTTGACGGTGGTCTCGCTGAGGTACAGCTCGGCCGCGATCTTGGGGTTGCTGGCGCCGGCCGCCAGCAGCGCCAGCAGCCGGGTCTCCTCGTCGGTCAGGCCCAGCGCTTGCCGCGCCCGCGCCCGGCTCAAATCCGCAAACTGCTCCACCACCCGGCCGGTGACGGCCGGGCTCAGCACCCGCTCGCCGCGCTGCACGGCGCGGACGGCGCCGGCCAGCGTCTCATCCGAGGCGCTTTTCAGCACGTAGCCGTGGACGCCGGCCTGCAGCGCCTGAGAGATGTACTCGTCGTCTTCAAAGGAGGTGAGGATCAGGATTTTAGCCTGCGGAGCCTGGCGAAACAGCGCGCGCACCGCCTCCACGCCGCTCGTCCCCGGCATGCGGATATCAAGCAGGATCACATCCGGCTGGGTGGTCCGCGCCAGATCCAGCGCCTGGGCCGCGTCCTCGGCCTCCCCCACCAACACCAGATCGGCGCAGGTGGAGAGCAGGCTGCGGACACCCTGGCGCACAATCGGGTGATCATCCACGATCAGCACGCGGATCATTTCAGCGGCACCCACACTTCCAGGCGCGTGCCGGCGCCGGGGCGCGTGCTGATGCCCAGCTCCCCGCCCAGGCTTTGGGCGCGCTCGCGCATGCCCAGCAGCCCAAAGTGGCCGCCGGCCGCGCCCAGCCGCAGGCTGGCGTCCAGGTCAAAGCCGCGCCCGTCATCGTCCACGCTCAGCCGCAGCCATTGCGGATCAAACTCCAGCCGCACCCGGGCCCGGCGCGCCGCCGCATGCGCGCCGACATTTTGCAGGGCCTCCTGCAGTATGCGGTAGACGCCAATCTCCACTTCCGGCGGCAGCCGGTACGGCTCGCCTTCCGCCCGCATCTCGCACGGCAGGCCGGTCTGGGCCTGAAATTGCTCGGCGCAGCGCCGCAGCGAGGGGACCAGCCCCAGCGCGTCCAGCGCCGGCGGGCGCAGATCATGGATCACCTGGCGCAGCTCGCGCTCCACCTGATGCAGCACGCCCCCCGCCGCCAGCAGCGCCGCTTCGGTGCCGGCGATGTCCTGCCGCCCCAGCCGCTCGCGCCCGGATTTCAACTCCAGCAGCGCGCCGACGATCAGCTGGTTCAGCCCGTCGTGCAGATCCAGCGAGATGCGCTGGCGCTCGTGCTCCTGCACGTTGACGGTCTCCGCCAACAGCCGCTGCAGCTGTGCCGCTTTCTGCGCCAGCGCGTCCTTGGCCACTTCCAGCTCCGCCGTGCGGGCCGCCACTTTTTCTTCCAGCTCCGCCTTGGCGGCCTGGAGTTCGGCATTGAGCTGGGCGTTGTGGATGGCGATGGCCACCTGGGCGGCGTAGGTGCCCAGCAAGTGCTCATGATCGGCCGCGTAGGGCGCCGGCCGATTGGCTACGCCGATCATGCCAAAGGGCGCGGCGCCCATCCGCAGCGGCACACCCAGAAAGGTGTGGACCGGCGGATGGCCGCGCGGCTGGCCCACCCGGCCCGGCTCCTCCATCGCGTCATCCGACCGGACCGGGTGATCCTCCAGGACCACGCGCGCGAACAAATTGGGGCGCAGCGGGATGACGCGGGCGCGGGCGTAAAAATCGGCGGCGGGGTGGAAGCCCCGGATGGCCACCACGTCCATGGCGCGGCCGTCGGCCGTGTTCAGGCCGATAAACCCGAAGCGTGATTCGGTGAGATCCAGGCACTGGCGCAGGGCGGTGTCCAGCACGGCCGGCAGCTCGCGCAGGGCCGCGATTTCGGCGGCCAGCGCGTACAGGGCCGCCAACCGCTCACGGTTCTCGGCGTCGGTGGGCAGCGGCCAGGGTTGGGCGGCCATGCTCAGCCGGCCGGCCAGTGAAAGCACTGCCAGACAAAATGATGTTCAGCCGTGTACGTCTGATCTACGCTCCCGAACTCGGCTTCGGCCCAGGCGCGCAGTTCGGTGAGGCAGGCGGGGAAGAAATCCTCGGGAACAGTCCAGGTGGAGGACCAGGTGCGGTGTTCGATGGTCTCCAGAGCGTGCGCCAGCGTGCGCGTCACCGTCCACCGGCCCACCTGGAATTCCTCGCCGGCCGCGCCGTTGGCGAGCAGGTAGGCGCGCACGTCGTCAAAATCGCGTGCGCCGGGGCTGTGCGGGTCACAGCCGCGCTCGCGCAGCAGGCCGCGCCAATGCGCCAACAGACGGCTGCCGGGCGTCTCCGGCGGGCGCCAATCGTAGCCGGCCAGCAGGCGGCCGCCCGGCCGCAGCACGCGGCGCACTTCGGCCAGCGCGCCCTGCCAATCCGGGATCAAGTGGAAGACGTGGACGGCCAGGACCGCGTCTAATCGGCCGGACGCCAAGGGCAGATGCGCGGCTTCGCCCTGCGTTAAGCTGGGACGCGGCGCGCCGGGCGGGAGCAGGTGCAGCAGCTGCGCCATCATCGCCCGCGAGAGGTCCACGCCGATGACGCGCACCCCGCGCGCCGCCAGGGGCCGCGCGATGCGGCCGGTCCCCACGCCAATCTCAGCCGTCCGGGCCTCCGCGCCCAGCACCCGCACCGCCGCATCCGCCACCTGGTCGGCAATACCCGGCGGAAAGCCGCGGGTGGCTTCATAGGTGGGCGCGGCGCGGTCAAAGCTCACATAGTCAGGCATAGGGTGAGTTCAAAATACAGGAATCGCCGCCGGCCGTCAATCGGTCCGGCTCAACGGGTGCTTTTCTCCGGTTTGGCCGGCCGGCCGGGGTCGACACCGGAGGCGCGGGGTAAAAGCTAAAAACACTCCGGGGCGAGTTGTCATTGGATGGGGCGGAGGCGGGGAGCGAGGGGCGGTCCGTTTGGCGTTATACTCGCGGGTATCTAAATCGGATCCGGAAACAGCCATGACAGACTCTCCCCCGCTGCCAACCGAATACGCCCCCGCCGAACGCGCGCCGCGCGCCGTGGTCGAACGCCAAGCCCAGGCCTTCCAGGACTCTTCGCCGCTGCCGGCAGTTTTCAACGCGCTGCCGGCCGCCGTGTTCGTCCTGAACGCTCACCGCCAGATTGTGTACGCCAACGCGCCGGCGGCGGCTTTTGTGCCTGGCCCCGCGCCGGAAGGCGTCATCAGCCAGCGGCCCGGCGAAGCGCTGGACTGCATTCACGCCACGACCAGCGCCGGCGGCTGCGGCACCACCGAGTTTTGCCGCGAATGCGGCGCCGTCAACGCCATCCTGACCGCGCAGGAGGGCCGGCCGGGCCTCCAGGATTGCCGCATTACCCGCCGGCGCGCCGGCCGCGAGGAAGCCCTGGATTTGCGATTGCAGGCCACGCCGTTTGAGCACGCCGGCGAACCCTACACCATCTTCACGGCCGTCGACATCAGCCACGAGAAACGCCGCCAGGCTTTGGAGCGGACGTTCTTTCACGACCTCAACAACACCGCCGGCATTCTGAGCAATTTGACCTATCTGCTGGAGCGTGAGCCGGAGGTGGCCGCGAACATGCCGATGGCGCGGCTGCTGGCGCAGGTGGCCGAGCGCCTGGCGGATGAGATCGAGGCCCAGCGCCAGCTGCTGGCGGCCGAGAACAACGAACTGCAGCCGCAGTTGGAGACCGTCGAGGCGCGCGCGTTTCTGGAAGAGCTTGGCGGCTTGTATCGGCGCCATGAAGCGGCCCAGAAGCGCGGCCTGCAGCTGGCGCCGGCCGGGGAAGCCGGCTCGCTCGTCACCGATCCGATCTTGCTCGGCCGCGTGCTGGGCAACATGCTCAAGAACGCGCTGGAGGCCTCCCAGCCGGGTGAAACCGTGACCGCCGGCTGTGAGCGCGCCGGGGAGCACGTGCGCTTCTGGGTGCACAACCCGGCCGTCATGCCGCGCGCGGTCCAGCTGCAGATTTTTCAGCGGTCGTTCTCCACCAAGGGCGCCGGCCGCGGGCTGGGCACATACAGCCTGAAGCTATTGGGCGAGCGCTGCCTCGGCGGCCGGGTGGCCTTCACCTCGGCGGAGGGCGCCGGCACCACGTTTGAGATCTGGCTGCCGGCCGCCGGCCCCTTGCCGCTCACCTCGCCATGACGCTCCGCCTCCACGTGGTGACCCCGGCCGGCCTGGAGCCGCGCGCGCACACCGCCGCCACGCTGGATGCGCTCTCCCAACAGCTGCCCCCCGGCGTCTTCACCACCCTGCGCACCTACGCCGGAGGCCGCGTGGTGGGTCTCAGCGCCCACCTGCAGCGTCTGGCGGACTCACACGCCTTGCTGGGCCGGCGCGCCGGCCCGCCGTTAGACCTGGCCGGCCTGCGAGCGGCGCTGCGCGCCGTCATCGCG
>JAGOBN010000301.1 GCA_017999235.1 Anaerolineales bacterium
TGGTCGTGCAGCTTCCCGGCCCGGATCTCCTCGCAGGCCGCCACAATCGCGTCCGCGCGGGCCTGGTCGAGCAGCTTCAATTCCAAATTGGTGACGGCCGCCGCCTGCTTGACGCCGGCCAGCGCGTTGACCAGTTCGCTGTAGGCGCTGATCGGGACACCCGAGATCGGGAAGTTCTCCAGGGCGCGCAGGGTGTGGATGCCGTAGTAGGCGTCCGCCGGCACGGCGCGCTCCCCAAGCAGATCGTGTTCCAGCCGGGTAGTAATTTGGTTCATTGGGCCTCCCCAGGAATAGTGAGCCGATTATACGGCCCCGGCCCCGGCGCGGAAAATGCAACCGTTCTATAATCCTCTCGCGTGTTCTTGTGACTCCGGGGAGAAGACCATGTCGCGCCTCAGCTTGCAACGCTTCTGGAGCCTGGTCGGGTTGGCGGCCCTGCTGTTTGCGCCGGCGGCGCCGGCCACCGCCCAAAGCGCCACCCCGACCCCCAGCCCGACCCGCACTTTTGTGCGGTTTGTAACCGCCACGCCCACCGCCACGCCCACCGCCACGCGCGTGGTGTGGCCCACCTTCACTCCCGGCCCCAGCCCAACGCCGACGTTGACCAGCGGCCCGAATAATTACGTGGTGCAATACGGCGACACCCTGCTCAAGATCGCCCGCCGCTATGGGATCACCAGCACCGCCCTGCGGACCGTCAACAGCCTCAACTCCGACACCATCTACGCCGGCCAGGTGCTGTTTATCCCGTCCCCTATCCCCACCACCACCAAGACGCCGCTACCGGCCGGCTACTTCACCTACGTGGTCCAGGCCGGCGACCAGCTGCGCGCCCTGGCCAAGCAGTTCGGGGTCACCCTCACGGCCCTGCGCACGGCCAACAACCTGACCTCCGATGTGATCCGCACCGGCCAGGTGCTGGCCGTGCCGCCGCCGCAGCCCACCGCCACCCCGCGGCCGGCCGGCAGCACTTACATCGTCCAGGCGGGCGATCAACTGCTGGTCATCGCCCGCCGGTTTGGCCTCACCTTGTCGTCGCTGCGCGCCGCCAACAATCTGACCACGGACGTCATCCGGGCCGGCCAGGCGCTGTTCATCCCCACCGTCACGCCCACGCGCACGCCGGCGCCGCCCAGCGCCACCCCGACCGGCGTCTACACCGCCTATGTGGTCCAGCCCGGCGACCGCCTGCAGCGGATCGCGGTTTGGTATGGGGTCACCATGACGGCCATCCGGACCGCCAACAACCTGCCCAACGACACCCTGCGCGCCGGCCAGACCCTGACCATCCCAAATCCTAACCGCCGGCCGCTGGCTTACACCGTCCAGCCCGGCGACAATCTGACCAATCTGGCGGCGCGCTTTGAGACCACCCTCGCCGATCTGCGGCTGGCCAACGGCATGGGCGCGGGCGACACGATTCTGGCCGGCCTGATCATGATTATCCCGGCCAAACCGTGAGCCGCTGACGCGGCGCGGCGGCCGGCACATCTAGGGGGCAACACCAACCCGCAGCAGGTGAGATGCGTTCGTACCTGTCCTCGTCCCTCCAAACGCCGCGCCACTATGTGCTGGCCGGCGTGGCGTTTGGCCTGTGCTTCCCGCTGGCCGCGTGGGCGCTGGAACTGGCGTTCATTCACCGCTGGCCCTGGACGCCGGCCAACCTCTGGCTGATCCACGTCCGCAACCCCCTGCACTGGATCATCGATCTCGCCCCGCTGGTGCTGGGATTCTTCGCCTATGAATTGGGCAAGCGGCACCGGATCGAAGAGGCCTTGCGCGAGGCCGAGAAACGCTTTCGCAACGCCTTCCACGACGCCCCCCTGGGGATGGCCCTGATCGCCCCGAATGGCCGCTGGCTGCAAGTCAACCGCGCCCTGAGCGAGCTGACCGGCTACGCCGAAGCGGAACTGCTCCAGACCGATTTTGAGACGCTCACCCTGGCCGAGGACCGGCCGGCCGATCAAGCCTCTTTGCGCGCGCTGAGCGCCGGGGATTTCAGCTTCTATCAGCTGGAAAAACGGTTTCTCCACCGCGCCGGCCAGCCGGTGTGGGTCGTCCAAAGCTTGTCGCTGGTGCGCGATGACGCCGGCGCGCCGCTCTACTTCGTCTCGCACATTGAGGACATCACCGGCCGCAAGCAGGCCGAGCAGGCGCTGCGCGACAGCGCCGACCGCTACCGCCAGATGTTTGAGGAGGCCGAGCGGCTGCGGGTGTTCAACGCCAGCATCGCCGAGGCCATCGCCGAGAGCCTGGTGCTGGAGGACCCGGACGGCCGGATCACGCTGGTCAACCCGCCATTGCTGCGGCTGCTCGGCTACTCCGCCGCGGACGTCATCGGCCAGCACTGGTCGTTTATTGTGGCGCCCGGCGGCCGCGCGGAGGCGGCCCGGCAATCCGCCCAGCGCCGGCACGGCCTGACCAACAGCTATGAGACGCGGCTGCAAACCCGCGCCGGCGCGGAGATCCCGGTCTTGGTCTCGGCCACGCCGCTCCTGCGCGAGGGGCATTACAACGGGACGCTGGCCCTGCTGGTGGATATCTCCGAGCGCAAACGCTCCGAGCTGGCGGTGGCGGAGGGCGAGCGCCGTTTCCGGGCGCTCACTACGCTCGCGCCGGTGGGTATTTTCCAGACCGACCCGGACGGGGATTACACCTTCGTTAACGATCACTGGCAGCGGCTGGCCGGCTTGACGGCGGCCGAGGCCGCCGGCCGCGGCTGGGCGGAAGCCCTGCACCCCGAGGATCAAGCGCCGGTGCTGGCGGATTGGGAGGCCGCGATCGCCGCCGGCCGCGACTTTGACGCCGATTACCGTTTCTTCACCGCGCCGGCCCGCACCACCTGGGTCCACGCCAGCGCCAGCGCCATCCGCGCCGAAAACGGCGTCATCACCGGCTATATCGGCACCGTGGCCGATGTGACCGAAAGCAAGGCGGCCGAGCAGACGCTGACCGACGCCAACGAGCGCCTGATCGAAAGCCTGGCCGAGGTGGAGCAGCGCCACCAGGAGATCGCCCTGCTCAACTCGCTCAGCGGCCTGCTGCAAAGCTGCATGAACGCCGAAGAAGCGGCGCAGGTCATCCGTGAATTAGTCCCCCAGCTCTTCCGCGGCCGCGCTGGGGTGGTGGCGCTCACCCAGGCGCCGCAGCCGTTGGCCGAAGCCGTGGCGGAATGGGGTGATCCGGCCGGCGCGCAGCTGGTCTTCACCCCCGCCGATTGCTGGGCGGTACGGCGCGGCCGGCTGCATGGCGCTACCCTCGACGCGCATTTTGGGCCGCCGTGCCGGCATGTGGGGACGCCCGCCATTTACTTGTGCGCGCCGCTGCTGGCCCAGGGTGAAGCGGTGGGGGTGCTGACCCTGCTCGACCACACCCCCGGCGCCGCGTTCAGCCCGGGCGAGCAGCAGCTGGCGCAGACCGTGGCGGACACCATCGCCCTGGCCCTGGCTAATCTCAGATTGCGCGAGACACTGCGCCATCAATCCGTGCGCGATGCGCTGACCGGCTTGTTCAACCGGCGTTACATGGAAGAAACACTGGAGCGCGAACTGCGCCGCGCGGCGCGCAACCGCACCCCGGTTGGCGTCATTGTGCTGGACCTAGATTATTTCAAGCACTTCAACGACACCTTTGGGCATGCCGCCGGCGATGTCCTGCTGCGCGAAATGGGCAGCCTGCTCAAGCGCCAGATCCGCGGCGAGGATGTGGCCTGCCGGTACGGGGGCGAGGAGTTCGTGCTCATCTTGCCGGGCGCGGCGGTGGAAACCGTGTGCGTGCGCGCCGAGATGATCCGCCAGGAAGCGGAGCGGCTGGATCTGCAGCACGCCGGCCATGCGCTGGGCAAGGTCACGCTGTCGCTGGGCGTGGCGGTCTACCCCGAGAACGGTGCGACGCCCGCCGCCTTGCTCAGCGCCGGCGACGCCGCCCTGTACCAGGCCAAGCGCCACGGCCGGAACCAGGTCAGCCTGAGCGTCAGCGTCAGCGCGCCGGCGCCGCTTGATTGACTTTTCGCTTATTCCGGCTACCATCTTCCGCAATCCCCCATCCGCACAAGGAGTCTGCCATGGATGAGCTCGTCCAACTCGTGGCCGCGCGGGCTAACCTGCCGGAGGCGCAGGCCCGGGTCGCCGTCACCACGGTGCTCGACTTTCTTAAGACCAAACTGCCCGCTCCGCTGGCGGGGCAGATGGACGCCGCTCTGAACAGCGGCCAGGCCGCCGGCGCCGCGGACCAGCTCTTGAAGGGCATCGGCGCGGTGCTGGGCCAGAAGCGCGACAAGCGCTAGCCCGGCGCGTATGTGGGAGACGGGGGTGGAACGCAGCCTGGCCGGCTGGACCGGCGCCGGCGCGGGGCTGGGCCTGGCCCTGGGCGCGCTGGCCAGTTGGCTGATCCAGCTTGAACCGGCGGCCGTTTGGCTGGCCGGCTTGGGCGCGTTGGCGCTGGGCGGCGCCGGGTATCTGGTGGGCTGGCGGCGGGCGGCCACGGCGCGCGAGCGCGCGCTGGCGGCCGAAGTGGAACGGCTGACGCACGTCAACGCCAGCATCACCGAGGCCATGGCCGAAGGCCTGGTGCTGGAAGACGCCGCCGGCCGGCTGACCCTGGTCAACCCCACGCTGTTGAAGCTGCTGGACTATGCAGCGGACGAACTGCTGGGCCAGCACTGGTCCAAAATTGTGGCGGCGGAAAGCCGCGCCGTGGTGGCCGAGCACACCGCGCAGCGGCCGGGCGGCGTGGCCAGCAGCTACGAAGCGCGCCTGTTGGCTAAGGACGGCTACGAAATCCCGGTGCTGGTGTCGGCCATGCCGCTGCGCCGCGACGGCCAGTACGCCGGCACGCTGGCCGTGCTGGTCAACATCGCCGACCGGCTGCGGATTGAGACCCAGCTCCAGCGCGCCAACGATTACCTCAGCCGGTCGCTGGCGGAGCTGCAGCAGCGCAGCCATGAAATGCGGCTGGTCAACGAGCTGAATGACCGCCTGCAGACCTGCGTCAATATCCCGGAGGCGCACGCCAGCTTGGCCCCCATGCTGGCGCGGTTATTCCCCGACTATCCCGGCGCTTTCTACCATTTGGCCGGCGATGGCACAGCGGAGCTGGTCACGGCCTGGGGCGCCGGCGCCGCCTGGGCCGCCGCCTTCGCCAGCGATACCTGCTGGGGACTGCGCCGCGCGCGCGCCAACTGGTCCACCGCCGGCCAGCCGGACCGGCTGTGCCGGCATCTGACGCCGGCGGAGGCCGGCGCGCCGGCCACGCTGTGCGTGCCGCTCGTCGGCCAGGGCGAGGCAGTGGGGCTGCTGTGCCTGCAGCTGCCGGCCACGGAGGTGGCCGCCCCCGGGCCGCAGCAGCGCCTGGCTCAGACGGTGGCCGACAGTCTGGCGCTGGCGCTGGCTAATTTGCAGCTGCGCGACACCCTGCGGCAGCAATCCATTCGCGATCCCCTGACCGGCCTCTTCAACCGGCGCTACATGGAAGAGTCGTTCGAGCGCGAACTGCGCCGCGCCACCCGCCGCGCGGACACCGTGGGCGTGATCATGCTGGATATTGATCACTTTAAGCACATCAACGACTCGGCCGGCCACGCCGCCGGCGACCGGCTGCTTCGCGCCGTGGCCGATTGCCTCAGCCTGCATACGCGCGCCAGCGATGTGGTCTGCCGCTATGGCGGCGAAGAGTTTGTTTTGATCCTGCCGGAGGCCTCGTTGGAGAGCACGCGCCAGCGGGCCGAGCATCTGCGGACCGAGCTCAGCCGGCTGCGGCCCGACTATCACGGCCAGCGGCT
>JAGOBN010000010.1 GCA_017999235.1 Anaerolineales bacterium
GGCGCCACCGTGGCCGCCGTCAACGCGCGTCTGGCCGCCACCGCCACGGACCGCGGGCCGGCCGGTGTGGATAACCTGTGGGGCGCCGGCGTGCTGGATTGCCGCCGCGCCATCCTGCCCACCGCCAATATCGGCGGGCCGTACAACACCCCGGAAGGCACGGACCGGATGTTGAACGCCTCCGCTTCCAGCGATCCGGACGGCGACGCGTTGACGTTTAGCTGGGACTTTAATAATGACGGCGTCTTTGGCGACGCCGCCGGCGCCACGCCCGTCTTTGACCGCGTGGGCCAGGATGGCGTCTTCCCCATCGCCGTGCGCGTCAGCGATCCCGGCGGGTTGACCGATACCGCCGCGGGCGTGGTCGTCGTCACGAATGTCGCGCCCACGGTCAGCTTGAACTCGGACGCGCCCCGCCCCGAGAACTCAGTCGTTACCGTCCTCGGCCAGGTGAGCGACCCCGGCTGGCTGGACCCGCTTTCCGCCGCCATCTTGTGGGGCGATGGCACGCCGGCCGAGCCGGTGGTGGGCGTGCTGGAAAACGTGCGGCCGGACGCCACGCTCACCTTCGCCGCCACCCACACCTACGGCGATAACGGCACCTTCACGGCCTCGATCTGCGCCAGCGACGATGACGTGGCCACCTGCCAGTCCATCGCCCTCACCATCGACAACGTGGCGCCGGCGGCGACGCTGGATACGACCGGCGCGTTCATCATCAACGGCCAGCCAACCTTTGTCGTCGAGGCGGGTGATCCGCAAGCCTTCAGCCTGCGCTGGCAGGATCCGGGCAGCGACGATCTGACCCTGACCTGGGATTGGGATGACGGCGCGCCGGCCCCGGATGTGGTGACGACGTCCCTGGTCAATCCGCCGGCCGCGGACCCCCTGCCCAGTCCAAGCCTCCAGCCGCGGGATGTCATTGACGCGGCGGTGCAGACCTTCTCAGCGCCCTGCCTGTACCAGGTGGGGTTCAGCGCGGCGGATGACGACGGCGGGAGCGCGGCCGGTTCGGTGGTGGTGCTGGTGACCGGCGACGACGACGAAGCCGAAGCGGCCGGCATTGATGACAACTCGGAGGCCAAAGAGCGCTGCTATGTGAAGATCATCGCCTACGCGAGTCAGGTGTTTGATGAGGTGCATGTGCTGACCAAGCTGGATGATGATCACCCGTCGGGGAATGAAATGCTGGATGAGTTTGACCATGTCCTGGTAGAGACCTGGCTGAAGTTTGCGACCGGCGAGGTCGGCTACGGGCTGGCTTTTGATCTGGATGAGGACGGCGTGGCGGAGGGCACCTTTGGAAGCCTGATAACGGCGGCGGAGGCGGTGCGCCTGAATCCGGCCGCCACGGCCGCCGAATTGCGCCATCAGATGAAGATCATGGACCATCTCAGCAACTAGCGGCGTGCTCGGATCGATAGCCCGTCCGTCTCACTGACTGCCGAGACGCAGAGCCCCGCTCTGCGTCTCGGTGTTTTGGCGGCCCGCGCGCCCGGACCCGGAACTGGTTGTGGCCAGGCGCGGAGTGGGTTAAGATCACGCGCAGCTTGGCCGGCGCCGCTGGGGCGCTCACTGGCGGCGGGGAGGCAATCCATGGCGACTCACTCAGACGTCATCATCATCGGCGCCGGCGTGATCGGCTGCGCGCTGGGCCTGGAACTGGCGCAGCGCCGATATCGCGTGGTGCAGGTGGATAAACTGGGCGAGGCCGGCCTGGGCTCCACCAGCAACTCCTGCGCCATCGTCCGCGCCCACTACTCCACCTATATGGGCGTGGCCCTGGCCTACGAGTGCTTCCATTACTGGCGGGATTGGGCCAGCTACGCCGGCGCCCATGACGAGCGCGGGCTGGCGCGCTTTGTCAACTGCGGCAGCCTGCTGATCA
Organism: Anaerolineales bacterium; assembly: GCA_017999235.1. Next base: position 1,889 of record JAGOBN010000010.1, read on the forward strand.
AATCACCCGGCCATAAATGGGAACAGATTACGCGCCTGTACGAGGCGGTTGGCGTGGCGCACGAACACTGGACGCCGGCGCAATTGCGCGCGCGCCTGCCGATCCTCAACACCCAGGCTTTTTATCCGCCGGCCCGCCCGGACGATCCGGATTTTTGGCGTGAGCCGAGCGGCGATCTGCTGGGCGCGGTCTTCACCCCCGGCGCCGGCTACGTCACCGATCCGGCCCTGGCCGCCCACAACCTCCAGCGCGCGGCCGAGGCGCGCGGCGTGCGCTATCGCTTCAACGCCGCCGTCACCGCCATCCGCCAGGCCGGCGGGCGCGTGCAGGGCGTCACCCTGTCCACGGGCGAACACCTCGACGCGCCCATCGTCGTGAACGTGGCCGGCCCGCACTCCTTCGTCATCAATCGGCTGGCCGGCGTGGAGGCCGGCATGCGGATCAAAACCCGCGCCTTGCGCCACGAGGTGCACCTCGTCCCCTCCCCAGCCGGCTTTGATTTTGAGCACGCCGGCATCCACATCTCCGACGGCGACACCGGCATCTACATGCGGCCGGAGGCCGGCAACACTATCCTGGTGGGCAGCGGCGACCCAGCCTGCGACTCCAAGGAGTGGGTGGATGACCCCGATCACTTCAACCGCGCGGTGACCGAAGCCCAATGGAAGGCCCAGGTCTACCGGCTGGCCAAGCGCCTGCCCACGCTCGGCATCCCCAATGAAAAGAAGGGTCTAGTGGATCTGTACGACGTGGCCGATGACTGGATCCCGATCTACGACAAATCCGATCTGGCCGGCTTCTACATGGCGGTGGGGACCAGCGGCAACCAGTTCAAGACCGCCGGCCCGGCCGGCCATCTGATGGCGGAGCTGATCCAGCGCTGTGAGGCCGGCCACGATCATGACCGGGAACCGGTCCAAGTGGCCGCGCGCTACACCAGCCTCCAGCTTGACCTGGGCGTCTTCTCGCGCCGGCGGTCCATCAACACCAACAGCAGCTTCACCGTCAGCGGCTGACGGCGCCCCTCCCGGTCACCGGCCCATGTCCGCCACGCTCTACTTAGCGCCCGCCGCCGGCGGCAAGACCGCGCAGGCCGTGGCCCGGCTGCGGGCCGTGCGCGCCGAGTCCGCCTTCGCGCCGCTGATCGTCATCCTGCCCAATGGCCGGCAGCTGGCCGCCTTCCAGAACCGGCTGCGCGCCGCCGGCGGCCTCTTCGGCGCGCAGCTCTTCACGTTCTATGGCCTTTATGCCGAGCTGCTCGCCCGCGCCGGCCAGCCGCTGCCGGTGCTGGAGCCCGCCGAGCAGACGCGGGTGCTGCGCGGGCTGGTGGAGGAACTGGCCGCCGCCGGCGGTTTGACGCATTTTGCGCCGCTGGTGGATAAGGCCGGTTTTCCCGCGGTCCTGCGGGAAGCCTTTGAAGAGCTGAAGCGCGCGCGCCTCCTGCCGGAGGCGGTGGCCCGCGCCGGCGCCCCGCTCGGCCCGCGCCTGCGCGAGTTGGCGGCGCTGTATGCCCGCTATCAAACGTGGCTGCAGACCAACGCCTGGGCGGACCCGGAAGGCGCGGGCTGGCTGGCGGCGCTGGCGCTGGAGCGTGAGCCGGCCCTGGCACAAGATTGGCGCCTGCTGGTCGTGGACGGCTTCGACGAATTCAATCCCACGCAATTAGAAGTCCTGCGGCTGCTCGCGGCGCGCGCGCCCGAGACGCTCGTGACCCTCACCGGCGCGCCGGGACACCCTCCGCGCCTGGCCCATCGCCGCTTTATGCGCGCCCAGCGGCAAGTGGTGGACGCCTTGCAGCCGATCGAAATGCCGGCCCTCGAACCTGTGCCTGACCCGCTGGCCCCGGATCTGCGCCGGCTGGAGGCGCAGCTCTTTGAGGCAGCCCCGCCGGCCCCCGCCGCGGCGGCGGCCGTCACCTTCGTGGAGGCCCAAACCCGCGTCCTGGAGGCCCGCGCCGCGCTGCGCTGGATCAAGGCCCGCTTGCTGGAGACCGGCCAGCCAGCCGGCACGGCCGCTATCGTGGTCCGGACGTTGGAGCCGTACCGCGCCTTGCTGGAGGAAGCCGCGCGTGAGTTTGACGTGCCGCTGGATGTAGTGGGCGGCGGCCCGCTGGCCGCCTGTCCGCTGATCAGCGCTCTGCTGGCCGTGTTGGATCTGCCCGCCGAGAGCGATTGGCGTCCGCGCCAGGTGTCCGCCGCGCTGCGCAGCCCGTATTTTGATTGGGCCGCGCTGGGCCTGCCGCCCGGCGCCGGCGCGGCCCTGGACGCGGTGGCGCGCGCCGGCCAAGTGGTGGCGGGAGCGGACCAATGGCGCGCGGCTCTGGAGACCTTCACCCGCGCGCGGCCGGCGGCGGAAGTGGAGGACGGCGATGCGCCGGCGGTGCCGATGGCCGTGGCGCTTCTGGCGCGGGCCGCCTTTGAGGCGCTGACCGCGCGCCTGACGCCGCCGCCGGCGGCCGCTCTGCGCGCGCACCTGGCGTTTATCGAGGATTTGATCGGTGACGCCGCGCCGGCCGCCCAGACGCTCAACGTGGTGGCATGCATTCAGGCGGCGCCGGAGACCGCCGCGCGTGATCTGGCCGCCCTGAGCGCGTTCAAACAGGTGCTGCGCGGCCTGGTGCGGGCGGAGGCGCTGGCGGCCGGCGGCGCGCGCGGGCTGGATTATGCGGCCGGCCTGCGGGCGGTGCGCGAGGCCGTGCAGGCGGCCGCGTTCAGCGCGCCGGCCGCGGGCGGAGTCTGCGTCGCGTCGGTCACTGACGTGCGCGGCCTGTCGTTCGCGGCCGTGGCGGTGCTGGGCCTGGCCGAAGGCGAATTCCCGCCGGCCGAACGCGAGATGCCGCTGCTGCGGGAGGTGGATCGGGCCGCGCTGAACGCCCAGGGCTTGCCCGTGGAGCCGCGCTTGCGGGGTGAGGAGGTGACGCTCTTTTATCACGCCGTCACCCGCGCGCGGGATCATCTGCTGCTCAGCCGGCCCTATCTCGCCGATGACGGCCAGGCCTGGGAGCCCTCCGCTTATTGGCGCGCGGCGCGGCGCGTGTGCGGCGATCCGGCCGTGATCCGTGTGCGCGCCGAAGACCGTTTGCCGCCGGAACAGGTTGCCTCGCCGGTGGAGTGGATTGACCACGGCTACGCGCCGGAGCGGCTGGCGCCAGGGCTGGCCGTGCTGCGCGCGCGCCTGGCCGAGGCGGCGGCCGGCCCGCATGAAGGCGATTTGTCCGCGCTGGCGCCAGCGGTGGCCGCGCGCTTTGCGCCGGAGCGCGGGTGGAGCGCCAGCCGGCTGGAGGCCTACGGCACCTGCGGCTATTACTTCTACAGCGCGTACGTGCTCGGCCTGGAGCCGCGGGTTGAGCCGCAGGCCGGCTATGATGTGCGCGCCCTCGGCAGCCTGTATCACGCGGTTTTGGAGGCGGTGTATCAGGCCGCGCCGGACCCGGCTCAATTGGCGGATGTCCTCCAGCAATTGCCCAGCGTGGCCGCGCGCGTGTTTGCCGCCGCCCCGGAGCAATACGGCTTTCGGCCCACCGCCTTGTGGCGGCAGCAGCAGGCGGAGCTGTTGCGCGCCCTGGAAAAAACGGTAACGGCCCTGGCCGAAGCCTCCGCCGGCTGGACGCCCCGCTACTTTGAACAGCGTTTTGGCGGGGAAGCGCCGCCGCTGGTGGTGGCGACGGACGCTGGTCCGGTGCGCGTGGGCGGCTATATTGACCGCGTGGACGTGGACGCCGCCGGCCGTCTGCGCGTGGTGGATTACAAGACCGGCGGCGCCGCGATCACACCGGCCGATCTGGCGGCCGGCCGCCGGCTGCAGTTGCCGCTGTACGCCTGGGCCGCGCGCGACGCGCTGGGCTTGGGCGAAGTGGCCGACGGCCTGTATTGGCACATCGGGAGCGCCCAGGCCTCCAGCCTGCGGTTGGCGGATTTTCCCGGCGGCGTGGCCGGCGCGCTGGAGACCGCCCGCCGGTGGCTGGCCGCGCACGTGGCCCAGATCCGGGCCGGCCAATTCCAGCCGCGCCCGCCGGCGGCGGGCTGTCCGGCCTACTGCCCGGCCGCCGCCTTCTGCTGGCGGTTTGCGCCGGCGCGGGGATGATGGACGCCTTGCTCACCCACTTCAATTTGCGCGGCGCGCAGCAGGCCGCGGCCGCGCGCCTGGATCAGCACCTGGCGGTGACGGCCGGCGCCGGCGCGGGTAAGACGCGGGCGCTGGTCGCCCGGTATCTGCATTTTGTGGCGCGCGGCGTGCCGGTGCGCGCGCTGGTCGCCATTACCTTCACCGAGAAAGCGGCGCGTGAGATGCGCTCCCGGGTCCGCGGCGAGGTCGAACGCTGGCTGGCCCAGCCGCCGGCCCCGGAGGTGGCGGCGCGGCTGCGGACGGCGCTGGCCGAGCTGGATGCCGCCCGCATCGGCACCATCCACGCGCTGTGCGCGGACCTGCTGCGGCTCCATCCGGCGGAGGCCGGCGTTGATCCGCTGTTCGCGGTTCTGGAAGAAGGCGTGGCCGCCACGCTGCAGGCCCGCGCGATTGAGGCGGCTTTGGCCTGGGCCGCCGCCGACGTCGAGGCGGCGCGGCTGTTCGCGGTCTTCAAAGAGAACGATCTGCGCCACAGCCTGCAAGCGCTGATCAACCGCCGCTTGAGCGCGGTGCCGGCGCTGGAGCGCCTGGACCCGTTGGCCGGCTGGGACGCCGCCTTCGCGGAGTGGCTCGCGCCGGCGTTGACCGCGCCGGCCGTCACCGACGCCCTGGCGGTGCTGGCGGGCGCGGCGGCGCGCCAAACCGACGACGCGCTGGAGGTCGGCCGGCGCGCGGTGTTGGCGGGCTGGACGCCCATTGCCGCGGCGCGGAACGCGCGGGATTGGCCGGCGCTGCTGGCCGCCCTGCGGGACTGGCGCGCTGTTTTTCCGCGCGCCAACGCCGGCCGGCAAGGCAGCTGGGCCGCGGCGGATCTAGCGGACGTGCGCGCGGCGGCGCTGGCCTTGCGTGCGCATTACGACACGACGCTGGCATGGCTGGCTCAATGTGACTGGGCGCTGGATCGCCAGGCGGCGGACCTGCTGCCAGCCTTCCGGCGATTGGGAGAACGCGCGCTGGCCGAGTATCAGGCGCTGAAAGATCAGCGCGGCGCCCTGGATTTTGATGATTTGGAGGCGCAGGCCGGCCGCTTGCTGAAAAACCCGGCCGCCGTCACCCTCGCCGCGCAGGCCCTGCTGGTGGATGAGTTTCAAGACACGAATGAGCGCCAGCGCCAAATCGTGTATGCGCTGGCGCGCTTCCCAACCGCTTCCACGCCCGCCGCTAATCTGTTTGTGGTGGGCGATGAGAAGCAGAGCATCTACCGCTTTCGCGGCGCCGAGGTGACCGTGTTCCAGGATCTGCGCCGGGACCTGGCCCGCGCCGGCGGGGAGACCCTGGCGCTCGATCTAACTTTTCGCGCGCACGCGCCGCTGTTGGAAACGGTGGAGCGCCTGCTGCGCCCTCTGTTGGGTGAGGCGCTGGACCCGGCGCGGCCGTATCGGGTGCCGTTTGCGCCGCTGACTGCTTACCGGCCAGCCCCGGACCCGCGCACGCCGCCGCCGTTTGTGGAGTTTCAATTGGGCGTTGGCGCGGACACGGCGGCCGGCCGGCGCGCGGCGGCGGCGGCCCTGGCGGCGCGGCTGGCGGAGCTGCACGCGCGGGAGGGCTACGCGTGGGAGCAGATGGCCCTGCTTTTCCGGGCGTCTGCGGCGTTTCCGATCTACGAGGACGCCCTGGAAGCGGCCGGTCTCCCGTTTGTCACCGTGGCCGGCCGCGGCTTCTATGACCGGCCGGAAATCCGCGATCTATTGAATGCGCTGGCGGCGATCGCCGATCCCAGCGACGATCTGGCGCTGGCCGGCCTGCTGCGCTCGCCCGCCCTCGGCCTGACGGACGCCGACCTGTTCCGCTTGCGCTTCAGCGCCGGCGCCGCGCCCCAGCCGCTCTTTGAAGCGCTGCGCCGGCACGGCCCGGCCGGCGCCGCCGAGACCATCACGGCGCTGCACGCTGTGGCCGGCCGGCGATCGGTGGCCGAACTGCTCAAAGCCTACCTGGACCGCACGCATTACCGCGCCCTGCTGCAGGCTGAGCCGAGCACCAGCCGGCTGAGCCGCAACGTGGACAAACTGTTGGCGGACGCGCATCGCAGCGGCCTGGTGGCGGTGGGTGATTTTCTGGAATACGTGGCCACCCTGCGGGATGTGGGCGCGCGCGAGGGGGAAGCGCCGGCCGAGGCCGGCGGGGCCGTGCAGTTGATGACCATCCACAAATCCAAGGGCCTGGAGTTTCCGATCGTGGCGCTGGCGGATGCCGGCCATGCCCGGCCGGGCGGCGCCGGCGCCGCGCAGTTTGACGCGGCCTTGGGCGTGCTGCTGCCGCTGCGCGCCGCTGAGGCGCAGCCGGTGATGTGGCGGCTGGGTGGGCTGGCCGAGGACGACCGCGCCGCCGCCGAGGATCTGCGCGTGCTGTATGTGGCCTGTACGCGCGCCAAGGACCGGCTCCTGGTCAACGGGCATGCGCGGATCAGCGCCGCGAAAAGCGACCCCGGGCGCTTGGTGTTGACGGGGTGGCTCAGTGAGCTGGGCGCGGTGCTGGGGCTGGAGCAAGTGCGCGTGCCGAACCCGGAGCTCACTGCCCCGCTTCCCGTGGCGCTGGGTCCGGCCTGGGACGCGGCGCTGCGGGTGACGCTTCTGCCGCTGCCCGCGCCGGCCTCCCCGCCGCCGGTGGCGGCGGCGCCCACGGCGGCGCGCGTTTCTCAATCGGCCGCCCGCTGGCTGAGCCCGCTGCCGTCTCCGCCGGCGGCGCCCGCCTTTGACGTGGAAGCGCGCCTGGGGCGGGTGATTGCCCGGGGCGCGGATGCGCCGGCGCGCCTCATCGGCACCGTGACGCATGCGGCCTTGCGGCGCTGGTGGTTCCCGGACCAGCCGGATTTTGAAGCGCGCCTGCGGCCGGCGGCGCTCGCGGCGGGTCTGGGAGAAGAAGCCGGCCGGCGGGCCGCGCTGCGCGAGGCGCGCGTTCTTCTAAGCCGGTTCCAGGCGCAGCCCCTGTGGCGGGAGATCGACCAGGCCCAGGAGCGCTATGCGGAGTGGCCGTACGTGATGGCGCAGGACAGCGGCGTCATCGACCTGTTGTATCGCGGGGCGGAGGGGTGGACCGTGGTGGACTTCAAAACGGACGAATTGCGGGACGCCTCCGCGGTGGCGGGAGCCGTGGCCTGTTACACGCTCCAGGTGCGGCGTTATCTTAAAGCCGCCGCCGCGCACTTGGGCGCGCCGCCGCGCGGGCGGCTGGTGCTGCTCAACGCGCAGGCCGCCGTGCAGGTGGTGCCGATTACGCTCGCGGAATAGGGCGGGAAGCCCGCGGAAAATAAAAAGACCCTGCCACGGCGGCAGGGTCTTCTGGTGTCAGGCGGTGCTTGCTTAGAGGACTTTGACGTCCGCGGCCTGCAGGCCTTTCGGACCTTCCTGGATGGAGAACTCCACCTTCTGGCCCTCTTCCAGGTTGCGGTAGCCCTGGCCCTGGATAGCGGAGAAGTGGACGAAGACGTCCGCCCCATTCTCGCGCGCCAGGAACCCGTAACCTTTGCCAGCATTGAACCACTTGACCGTTCCGACGATACGCTCAGACATTGACTTGCCTCCTTAGGGCAAAAAAAACGATGGAGGTGCCGTACGTCTTCTATCGGCTTGGTCAAAAAACGACCCAGGGGGGTCTGCCCTGAGCCGTCGTCTTGCGCGTCCAACGAAAACTTACTGCAGCCTACATCCCGCAGGATACCTAATCTTGGTCATTTCTGCAAGCCCCAGCTAAAACGCAAGTTAACGAAGCCAACCCGCCGGCCGCGCTCAAGCCGCCGGCAGATCGAGGGTGAAAACCGTCCCCTGGCCGGGCTGGGAAGCGGCCGCGATGGTGCCGCCGTGCGCTTCCACCACGGCTTTAGCGATGGCCAGCCCCAGCCCCGATTCGCCGGTTTCATCGGTGCGGGATTGATCGGCGCGGTAGAAGCGGTTGAAGATCAAGGGCAAGTCCTCCGGCGCGATGCCTTGGCCGGTGTCCCGCACCGTCAACTGCACGCGGCCGCCGGCGCGCGCCGCGCTTAAGGTGATCTGGCCGCCGGCCGGCGTGTAGCGCAGGGCATTGCTGATCAGATTAGCCAGCACTTGCGTGAGGCGGGCTTCGTCGCCCAGGAGGCGGGGGTACTCCGGCGCTTGCTCAAGCTGGAGCCGCACCCCTTGCTGGCTGGCCTGATGTTCAAAGGCGGCCAGGAGCGGCGGCAGCAGTTCCGCCGGGCTTAACGCTTGGCGGTTGAGCTTGAGTTCGCCGGCGTCAGCTTGCGAGAGCGTGCGCAGATCGCCCACCAGATGCTGCAGCCGCTCGATCTCGGTGTAGATAATCGTCAGTCGTTCCGGGGTGGGGTCCAGTTCGCCATCGCGCATCGACTCCACATAGCCGGCGATGACGGTCAGGGGCGTGCGTAAATCGTGGGCCACATCGGCCGTCATCTGGCGCCGGGCGTTGTTGGCGCGCGCCACGGCCCGGCTCATCGCGTTGAAGGCGGCCACGAGCTCGCCGATTTCATCCGTGGATCTCACCGTCACCACTTGTTCCAGTTCGCCGCCGGCCATCCGGTGCGCGGCCAGGGTCAGCGCCCGCAGCGGCTGCGTGAGGGTGCGCGCCAACAGCACGCCCACGACCAGCGCCACCAGCACCGCGCCGAGGGCGGCGTAGGCCAACGCCGTGTTGGTGCGCTCCAGGTAGGCGGCCTCCTCCGGGTTCAGGCCCAGCGAGCGGGCCGCGGTCAAAACGGTCCCCACTCGTTGGTCATCCACTTCCACCGGCTCGCCCTGCGCCAGCACGTTGGCCGGGACACGCGCGCCCCCTGGATAATCCGGCAGCAGCGGGATCACCACCACGCCGCCGGCATCCACCAGGCCAAAGAATTCATGCCGGTCGGGCTTGTAATCAAACCGGTGGTCGGGATCGGCGGGGAGGCCGCCGTCCGTCGGGCGCGGCTGGGTCCGCGTGCGGAAGAGGTACGTTTCCGCGCCGGCCCAGGTGCCGTTGGCCTGATAGTAGCTGACCACCTGCGCCAGAAACTGGCTGCGCTGCTGCTCGACGATCAAGCGGTCCAATTGGCCGGCCGCCGAGAAGCGCAAAAAGGCCGCCACCAGGCCGGCCACGGTGGCGGCCACCAGCAGAAAAGCCAGCGTCAATTTCCAGGTCAGTGAGCGGGTCATGCGTCGGCGTCCGGTTTGCACAGCCGATATCCCACCCCGTAGACCGTTTCAATATAGAGCGGGTTTTCGGGATCGGTCTCGATCTTGATCCGCACATTGCGGATATGGACGTTGAGCGTGCGCTCCAGGCCGGCGTAGCCGTCTTCGGCCAGCCGGTCCGCCAACTGCTGGCGGGTGAACACCTGGCCGGGCGAGCGCATAAACACCGCCAGAAGGTTGAACTCGGTCGGCGTCAGGTTGACGCCCTGGCCGCGCACCGTGACGGTGTGCGTGGCCTCGTCCATCACGAGGTCGCCCACGCGCCAGGGTTTGGCGCCGGCGGCTTCTGGTTCGGCCCGGCGCAGCGCCGCGCGCACGCGGGCCGCCAGCTCGCGCATGCGGAAGGGCTTGATCACGTAGTCGTCGGCGCCCAGTTCCAGACCAAGCACCGCGTCGCTTTCTTCCTCGCGCGCGGTGATGACGATGACGGGCGTGCGCTGGTCGCGCCGGTACTGGCGCAGAAACTCGTAGCCGTCCATCTCCGGCATCATGATGTCCAGCAGGATCAAATCCGGCGGCTCGTGCCGCACGGCAAACAGCGCCTCGCGCCCATTGGCGGCCGGGACCACGCGGTACCCCTGGCCGCCGAGGTAATCGGCCAGCAGCTGGCGCACGGAGGCTTTATCGTCGACAACCAGGATTGTTTTGGGCATGCGGCTATTCTAAATCCATCCCGGCGGGGCCGGCCAATCAATCTGATCTGCACATTAGCAGACGCTGGTTCAGATGTGGCTTAGAGAGTGTTTCTTAAAGGCATCAGAATTCGCGCCCTTTCGCTTGTTTGCCACGATTTGCGGCCTTTGGCGGCAGATCGCGGAATCGCCTGGAAACAAGGCAAACGAACGAGTTAAGAAACAGTCTCTTAGGCCGGCCGCTCATGCGGCATTCAGCCAGCCTAAGCCGGTTCTAAATAACGGCCGGCTACACTGCCGCACGGTTCATTACTCCAGTTCTCAAGCGAGAGGTGTATGTCTGCTCAACCTGCCCGGCGCGCGCTCAGCGCCACTCTGATCAATCTCGGCCTGGATGCGGCCCTGTTTGTGGCGGCGCTGCTGGCCCTGGCGCCGTCTGTCACCGGCCTGCCCATCCATGAATGGCTGAGTCTCGCGTTGGCGGCCACGGTGGTGGTTCATCTGCTCCTGCACTGGGCGTGGCTGGTGACGGTGGTGCGCCGCTTCTTCGGGCGGCTGGCCGGCGCCGCGCGCCTGAACGCGGTGCTCAACCTGGCTTTCTTTGTGGACTTTACGGTGATGATGTTCACGGGCTTGATGATCTCGCGCGCGGCCCTGCCGCTGTTCGGGATCACCCTGGGCCGCAATGCCCTGTGGACCACCCTGCACCGGCTGAGCGCCGATCTGAGCGTCTTCATCCTGGGCCTGCATGTGGCCCTGCACTGGAAGTGGATTGTGAACACCAGCCGGCGCTACCTGATCGACCCGCTGCTGCGGCTCGGCCAGAAGCCGGCCGCCCTCCCGCAGCCGGAGGTGAAGGCATGACCACGCTCAAACGCGCGCTCATCATTTTGCTGGCGGCGCTGGCGATCGCGGGCGGCTTATATGGTTTGGTGCAGACCGGCTGGCTGGGGGCCGTGGGCGCCGGCCGCGAACAAGAGTTTCGCGACGGCTTGGCTGAGGGCGGCCAGGCGGCCCCGGACGGCCAGCGGCCCGAGTTCCGGTCGCTGCCGGAAGGCGCGGCGCCGCCGGGATTTGAAGGCGGGCGCGGGCGCGGCGGGTTCGCGGGCGGTGAGTTCGGCCATGACCATGACTTGGACGGCGGGCGCGGCCTCGGCAACCTGCTGAAGAATGGCTTGATCATCGGCGGGATCGTGGCGGCGGTGGCGCTCGGCGCGTGGGCGCTGGATCGCTTCCGACGCCGCCGTCCCACGGGGACGCCGCCGGCGGCCGCCTGACCGTCAGGCTTGGCGGCGCCGTGGTTCCGGGGGCTGGAAAGGAGGTGAAGCCGAAACACGGATCGTTCACTCGCGGCGGGGCATAGTTGCGCGGTCAGGCCCGGCTTGACCGCACCAGTCCGCACAGTTGTGGAGGTAATCGGATGCGAAGTTTGAAACTCACTTTGGGAATGGCGGCGGGTATCCTGGCGTTCGCCGGCGCCGCACTCCTGCTGTGGCCGGCGGCGGCGCAGGCGCAGACCGCGACACCCACGCCGGCGGCGCCGGCTGACCGGGGTCTGGAACGCGGCGGCGGATTCGGACATGGCCGAGGCTTGGCCACGGATCGCCTGCTGATCGAGGCGGCGGCCGGCGTGACTGGCCTAACCTCGGCCGAAGTCAAAACCGCGCTGCAAAGCGGCCAAAGCCTGACGCAAATCGCGCAGGGTAAAAACAAGACGGCCGCCGCCGTGATCGCCGCGGCGCACACGCTGCTGGCGGACCAACTGGCGCAGGCCGTGACCGCCGGCAAGTTGACGCAGGCGCAGGCTGACACGCAGCTGCAGATGTTTGATCAGAACGCGCCCACGGTGATGGCGGACGCCGCGTTGGGCCAAAGCCAGCGCCTCGGCGGCGGGCCGGGCCGCGGCCGCGGCCATGGCGGCGGCCATCTGGGCCGCGGGGTCCCGACAGATCGCCTGCTGATCAAGGCCACGGCCAGCGTGACCGGCCTGACCTCGGCTGAAGTCAAAACCGCGCTGCAAAGCGGCCAGAGCCTGACGCAGATCGCGCAGGGCAAAAACCAGACGGCGGCGGCCGTGATCGCTGCGGCGCGCATGCAGTTGACGGACCAGCTGACGCAGGCCGTGACCGCCGGCAAGTTGACGCAGGCGCAGGCTGACACGCAGCTGCAGACGTTTGATCAGAACGCGCCCACGCTGATGGATGATGCCACGCTGGGCCAGCGCGGAGGCGGCTGCCCGGTTCAACCGCCGGCCCAGACGACGCCCACCGCGCCCGGAAACACTTCGGCGCCGCGGCCGGTCGCCAGCGGCCCCAGCGCTTAACTGACGTCTCCCGCGCCGGCCAGACCGCTTGAGTGAGCGGCTGGCCGGATCATTGGCCGGCGCTCCGCCTTCCCAGGCGCGAGCGCCGGCCTTTTTATTGCCGCCCCTCTTCACGCAATCCGCTGAATTTCTGAACAACTCCTGAACGACGCGCCGCTATCCTGCGCTCTGTAAGTGAGAGACAGAAAGGAGCGCGGGCGATTGCGGAACACCAACCGGGCTGATCACGTTTGACCAAACAACCAACCGATTGCTTTTCTCAATAGGAGATTCCCATGCACAAGCTGATGAAATTCGCCGCCGTCGCCGCGGCCACGGTGGCCCTGCTGGGCAGCGCCGCGTTCGCGTACGCCCAAACGGCTACGCCCACCCCCGCCACCCCGTCAGCGGCGGCGGACACCCTCGGCCAGCGCCCGCCCGGCGGCCGGCCTGGCCGCGCCGGCGGGACGGTGACCGCCGTCACCGCTGACGCGCTCACCCTGGAGACCCGTGATGGTCAGACGGTGACGGTGGCGATCAGTGACACCACGACAGTGCGCCTGGTCGAAGGCCACGCCACCGGGAGCTTGAGCGACATCGTCGTGGGCGCCGAAGTGCGCGTGCGCGGCCAGCGGAACGCGGCGGACAGCTCCGCGCCGGCGGTCGAGATCATGGTCGAGCCCAGCGGCGACGAGGCCAGCGGGCAGGTGACGGCCGTGGACGGCGCCACCCTCACGTTGACGGACCGCGCGGGCGCCACGTTGACGGTCACCACCACTGCGGCCACCGTGTACCAGGGCGGCCCGGATCAGACCACCGCGCCGACGGCGGCGACGGTGGGCCAGAGGGTGCACGCCTACGGCGTGGCGCAGGCGGATGGCTCCGTGACGGCGCGCCTGGTCCTGGTGAATGACCGGCCGGCCGGCGGCCACGGCGGTCACGGCGGCGCTTGCCCGAGCGGGGCGGCCGGTGACGCGCCCGCCACCGACCCGGCCACGATCACCCCGGCCACGCCGGCGCCGCTGAACTAACCCGCTTCCCCTTTTATCACTCCGCCGGCGGTGAAACCGCCGGCGGAGTTTCGGCGTATACTGCCGGTCACTATGCCCAAAACGCTCCTGGTCGTCGATGACAAAGCCAATATCCGCACCCTGCTGCAAGACTACCTAAGCGCGCAGGGGTTCCGGGTGGTGACGGCTCCGGATGGCCGGCAGGCGCTGTTTGCGGCCCGCCACGAAAAGCCGGACCTGATCCTGCTCGATATCATGATGCCGGAGCTGGATGGCTACGAGTTTCTGCGCCTGTACCGGCGCGAGCGCGCGACGCCCGTCATTCTGCTGACGGCCAAGCTCGAAGAGACCGATAAGGTGGTGGGCTTGGAGCTGGGCGCGGATGATTACATGACCAAGCCGTTTGGCCTGGCGGAGCTCACCGCCCGGATTCGCGCGGTGCTGCGGCGGGCCGGCGCCGAACCCAGCCGCGCGGCCGGCGAGCGGCTGCGGGTGGCGGAGGTGACGCTGGACCGGGCCGGCCGGCGCGTGACGGTGGGCGAGCGCGTGGTCAACCTCACGCCGTCCGAGTTTGATCTGCTGGCGCTTCTGATGGCGGCGCCCGGCCGCGCCTTTGCGCGCGCCGACCTGCTGACTGAACTGCAGGGCAACTCGTTTGAGGGCGTGGAGCGCACCATCGACGTTCACATCCGCAACCTGCGCGCCAAGCTGGAGCCGGACCCCGCCGTGCCCCGCTACGTGGAAACCGTGTTTGGCGTGGGCTACCGCTTCCGCGCCGAGGCTCCGGCCTGAGACGGCCGGCCAGCTAGGCGACGACGCTGACGATTGATTGGCCGGCCGCGTTCACGCGGCCAGGAGGTGAGCATGCGTTCTTTGCTGCAATTGATCCCGCAATTTCATCACCGGGTGTGGGGCGGCCGGCGCCTGGACCCCGCGGCCGCGCAGCCGGTGGGCGAAGCCTGGGTGGTCTACGAAGGCGACCGAATCGCCGCCGGCCCCTGGGCCGGGCGCACGCTGGCGGAGGCCGCGGCGGAGGCCGGCGCGGACCTGCTTGGCGCGCCGGCGGTGGCGCGCACCGGCCGGCGTTTTCCGCTGCTGATCAAGCTGCTCGATTGTCAGGAGTGGCTCTCGATCCAGGTCCATCCGAACGACGCGCAAGCCGCGCAGCTGGAAGGGGCGGGGCAGTTCGGCAAAACGGAGGCCTGGCATATTTTGGAGGCCGCGCCGGGCGCGCGTTTGATCGCGGGCATCCAGCCCGGCACCTCCGCGGAAACGCTGGCGGCCGCCATCCGGGGCGGCACGGTGGAAGCTTGCGCGCGCTACCACGCCATCGCCGCCGGCGACACGGTGATGATGCCGGCCGGCACCCTGCACGCGCTGGGGCCAGGTTTGCTGCTTTATGAGGTGCAGCAGACGTCGGATATCACCTACCGCGTGTATGACTGGGGCCGGCCCGCCAGCGCCGGCCGCGCCCTGCACCTGGAACAATCCGTGGCCGTCACCGACCCTCAGGCCGGCGGCCAACTCACGCCTTTGCCCGCCGTGGGGCCCAACGGGCAAGCGCCCCTCACCGCTTGCCCGTATTTTGAATTGACCTTGCTGGCGGCCGAGGCGGCGCCGCTGGCCATGGACACGCGCGGCGAGAGCTTCCACGCCCTGACCGTAATCGAGGGGCGGGCGCTGGTGCGCTGCGGCGCCGAGGCGGTTGAACTCGGCCGCTTTGAGTCGGTGATCGTGCCGGCCGGCGCCGGCGCGTACACCGTGGAGCCGCGCGGACCTGTCCGGGCGCTGTGCAGCCGGGTGCCGGCGGCGCAGAACCTGCCGGCGGCGCAAAACCTGCCGGCGGTGGAGTAGCCTTGCCCAAGGCTGGCGGAGATAGCCACGAATTACACGAATGGGACGAATGGCCCCGCGGCTTTAGGGATCGTATGTCTGTCTTCGTGTAATTCGCGGCCAAGCTCTGCTCAGTGACCGTCGCGCGGCGCTTACGCTTCCACCGGCGCCGCCGCCAGCCCCGTCAACGCCCCCAGCTCCGCTTGCTCACGCTCGCGCCGGAACTGGCGCGTGTACAGCTCGTAGTAATGGCCGTGCGCGCGCAGCAGTTCGGCGTGCGTGCCGGCCTCCAAGATGCGGCCCTTCTCGATCACCAAGATGCGGCTGGCGCGCTTGATGGTGGAGAGCCGATGGGCGATGACGAACGTGGTCCGGCCGGCCATCAACTGCTCCATGCCGCGCTGGATCAGCGCCTCGGTGACCGTATCCACCGAACTGGTGGCCTCGTCCATGATCAAGATTTCGGGATTGGCCAATACGGCCCGCGCCAGGCTGATCAGCTGCTTCTGGCCCACCGAGAGCAGATTGCCGCCCTCGCCCACAGGCGTGTCGTAGCCCTTCGCCAGCGTGACGATGAAGTCATGCGCGCCGGCCAGGCGCGCGGCCTGCTCCACGGCGGCGTCATCGGCGTCCAGCCGGCCGTAGCGCAGGTTCTCGCGCACCGTCCCGGAGAACAGGTGCGGCGTTTGCAGGACCACGCCCAGGCGCGAGTGGATGGCGTGCAGACTCAGCTCGGTGTAGTCCTGGCCGTTCAGCAGGATCCGGCCCCGGCGCGGCTCATAGAAGCGCGCCACCAGATTGACGATGGTGGACTTGCCGCCGCCGGTGGCGCCCACCAGGGCGATGGTCTCCCCGGGCTGAACGCGCAGGTTGAAGTCCGCCAGCACGGGTTTGCCCTCTTCGTAGTAAAACTCCACATGCTCAAACGCGATCTCGCCCCGCACCGAGCCAGGATCCACGGCCGCCGGCCGGTCTTGCACCTCCGGCTGAGTGTCGAGCAGCGAGAAGGTGCGCTCGGCGGACGCCACGGCGTGCTGCAGGTCGGCGTACACCCGCGCCAGGTCCTGGACCGGCCAGAGCATGAAGGTGATATAGCCGATGAAGGCTTGCAGGTCGCCCAGCGTCATCTGCCCGAACTGCACCTGGCTGCCGCCGTACCAGGCCACGACGGCCACCGCCAGCGCGCTGATCAGCTGCACCACCGGCAGGAACAACGCCGAGAGCCAGGCTGCTCGGAAGCTGGCCCGGTACATGTGGCCGGTCAACGCGCTGAATTCATCCAGGTTGGCGGCCTCGCGGTTGAGGGCCTTTACCACGCGCACGCCCGTGATGTTCTCGTTGTACGCGCCCGTGATCTTGGAGTTGATGCGGCGCACCGTCCGGTACTCACCCACGATCCGGCGCTGGAAGGTGGCCGCCACAACCACCAGGATCGGGATGATCAGCACCACCAGCAGGCCCAGCCGCCAGTTCAAGAAGAACATGAAGACCGAGGCGGTCAGGATGCTCAGGATCCCCCAGGTCATATCCAGCAAGCCCCAGGTGATCAACTGTGCGATGCTGGCGGAATCCGAGGTGACGCGCGCCATGATCCAGCCCACGGCGGTGCGGTCAAAGTAGGCAAAGGACAGCGTCTGCAGATGGTTGAAGAGCTTCTGGCGCAGCTCGTACTGCAGGCGCTCGCCCAGGATGCCGGCCAGGTAGATCAGGCCAAAGACGCCGCCGGATTGGATGAGCGAGAGGCCGGCGTAGACCGCCAGGACGCCGCCCAGGGCTTCGGCGTCGTTGGGCTGGATGCCCCGGTCGATGATCTGCTTCTTGAGAAAGTTGAAGGCGCCGTCGATCAGCGCCACCAAGGCGGTGGAGCCCAGAAAACCGGCCAGCCACGGCCAGTGCGGCAGGGTCAGGCTCAGCATCCGCAGCAGGGTGCGGCCGCTGACCGTCGTTCCGCTGAAATCTTCTTCTTCGTATTCGTTTTCAGCCATATGTTTCAGCCACAGAGACGCAGAGTCACAGAGATTGGATTTTGTACCGCTCTGTGTCTCCGTGGCTCTGTGGCCCTTTCTTGTCTAAGCGTAAACGGTCTCGGGTTCCGGCGCGGTTTCCCGCGCGCTGGGCGTGGTCTGCCCCACGCCCGCGATCTCCTCGGCCACTTCATCTTCGATGCGCGCCTGCAGGTCGTAGATGCGCCGGTACAGCCCGGCCTGCGCCAGTAGTTCCGGATGTGTGCCGCGCTGAGTGATATGGCCGCCCTCCAGCACCAGGATCAGGTCCGCGTTCATCACGCTCTGGATGCGGTGGGCGATGATGAACGTGGTGCGGCCCTGCATCAGCCGTTCCAGCGCCGTGCGGATGGCGGCTTCCGTCTCGGTGTCCACGGCCGAAGTCGAGTCATCCAGGATCAGCAGGCGCGGGTCCTTGAGCAGCGTGCGGGCGATGGCCACGCGCTGCTTCTGGCCGCCGGAGAGCGTGATGCCCTTCTCGCCCACCAGGGTGTCGTACCCTTTGGGGAAGCTCAGGATGGTCTCGTGGATGGCGGCGGCCTGCGCCGCGGCGACCACTTCTTCATCCGAGACCGGCCGGCCCACGCCGTAGGTGATGTTCTCGCGCAGGCTGCGCGAGAACAGGAACGGCTGCTGCTCCACAATGCCGATCTGCTGGCGCAGATACTGGCGCGGGTAATCACTCAGTTCCACGCCGTCCAGCCGGATGTGGCCGGCCGTGTAGGGGTAAAACCGCGGCAGCAGGTTGACCAGCGAGGTCTTACCGGAGCCCGTCGGCCCTAGGAGCGCCACCACCTGGCCCGGTTCGGCCCGGAAGCTGATGTCCTTCAGCACGCGGCTTTCGCCCTTGTACTCAAAATCCACCTGCTCGAATTCCACCGTCCCGCGCAGCCGCGCCTCGGGCGCCGGCTGGTGCGCGCCGGCCACGATAGGCTCGCGCTCTTCTTTGATGATCTCGGTCAGCCGGCTGTAAGACACCAATCCGGTGGACGCCTGCACGATGATCCGGCCCAGCTCGCGCATCGGCCAGATCAGCTGGACCACCAGGCCCATGTACGCCAGGTAGGCGCCCAAGGTCAGCTGGCCCTGCATCACCAGCGTGGCGCCCAGGTAGAAGCCGGCCAGGGTCTGGAGACTGCACAGCGCGTCGGTGATGGGCCAGAAGAGCGAGTGCATGATCAGCAGGCGCCGGCCGCGCCGATACTTCTCCGCGTTATCGCGCTCAAACTTCTCCATCTCGTAGGTCTGGCGCGCGAAGGCCTTGACCACGCGCACGCCGGTCAGGTTCTCCTGCAGGGTCGTGGAGAGCACGGCATCCTGCTCTTGGTAATGTTCGTAAATCTGCGAGACGCGGCGGAAGAAGAAGAGCGAGACCGCCACGATGACCGGCACCACGATCACGGAAGCCAGCGCCAGCGGCCAGTACAGAAACAGCAGCGCCACGCAGTTCACCAGGAACAGCAAGGCGATGCGGCCGACGCCGATAGCTTGATCGGCGAAGAAGCGCCGCACCGCGTCCACGTCCGAGGTGGCGCGCTGGATCAGCTCGCCGGTGGGCATCTGGTCGTGATACGCAAAGGTCAGACGCTGGATGTGGTCAAACAGGAAATCGCGCAGCCGGCGGGCGATACTCTCAGCGGTGCCGGCCGCCAGCCGGCCGCTCAGGAAGGTGCCGGCGCCCTCCAGCCCAGCCAGCGCCAGGAACCCGAAGGCCACCCAGGGCAGCAGGGCGAAGCGGCCGGCGTCCAGCACGCCGTCCACCAGGAAGGCGATCAGATAAAACGTGGCCGTCTTGGCGCCGGTGGCCAGGGCCAGGGTGAGCAGCGCGCCTAGATAGCGCCGGCGCTGGCCCGCCATCATGCGCCACAGACCGAGCAGGCGGTTGGGGGATAAAGCGGATTGGAAGTTGTCGTGGGCCAAGGTCATGGGAGTAGGCTCGTAGAAACAAAAAGCGGCCGCGGGTCGGGTGACCCAGCCGCCGCCAAAAAAAACAGCGGCCACAGGGCACCGGTGCACCTGCGGCCGCGTCGAAAAAGGTCAACTCACGCGCGGGCGATCAGCAGACAGGCGCACTCTTTCGCCAGACGTTGGCGAGGCCGAGAGTGAAGCTGGTGGGGATATGCATCATCGAGTGCGCCTCCTTTCGTGAAGAATGCAGGCAGTGTAGCATGCCGGTGGCGAGGGGTCAAGCAAAACGCGCAGAATCCGCCAAAAGTCGGAGGCGCCGGTTCACACACCCGGGGCCGCGTGCAGGGCGCGCCAGCCGAAGGCGCTGGTGACCAGGCGGCTGGTGTACCAGGCCGCCACTTCCCCGCGCTTTGGCACCACGTAGAGGGGCTCACCGGCCCACCCGCCATCAAATTGCTGGTTTTTGAGCAGCAGGCTGATCCAGGCCGGATCAAACCGGCGCCGCAGCTCAGCGGGCGCGGCGGGGTGCTGGCAGATGAGTGTCATGAGCGCGGCCGGCTGGGGGGTGCGGACGGCGGCGGCGTGCGGCTGGAACTCCGCGTCGAAGGTTGTCAGGGCCGGCCCCGCGGCGGCGCGCAGGTCCGGGTCGGCGCTTAGCACGCTGATCAGTTGAAAGGCCGCCCACAGCGCGTACTCGGCCGTGTAGTGCGCGTTGGCCCCCAGGCCCAGCGCCTGCCAGCGTTTGAGCCAGCGGCCGGCCGCGCGATGCACCAACTCACGCGGCATGTCCGCGCC